>JAEYVD010000211.1 GCA_023432075.1 Pseudomonadota bacterium
CCTCGGCGCGCGGCGCGCTGATTTCCGGTTACGGCGACCTGCCCGCGCCGCCCGCGCGCGGCAACGCCGACGCCAGCACGCCGCAGCTTTACGCGGCCGAATACCAAGGCGAACCGGTGCGCGTCGCGTGGATGGAACGCAAGGTGGCGGGCCCGCAAGAGACCGAAACCGCGATCATCCAGGTCGCCCAGACACGCGAGGCGCGCAACGCGCTGGCCGAACGCATCCTGTGGCAAGGCACGCTGGCGCTGATCGGCTTTACCGCGGCCGCGCTGGCGCTGGCCTATTGGGGATTGCAGCGGTCGCTGTCGCCCATCCAGCGGGTCGAACGCGAACTGGCCGGCCGCACCGCGTCGGACCTGCATCCCATTGCCGCGCCGGTGCCCGAGGAACTGGACATGCTGGTTCACTCGCTGGACGGCTTCATGGGCCGGCTGTCGGAAAACCTGGACACCCTGCGCCTGTTCATCGCCGAGGCCGCGCACCAGCTGCGCACCCCGCTGGCCGCGCTGCATGCGCAGATGGAGGTCGCACTGGACGAGGACGATCCGGCCGAGCAGCGGCGCAGCCTGTTGGCCGTGCTGCGCAACGCCGAAAAACTGTCGCGGCTGGTCAACCAGCTGCTCAGCGACGCCAGCGTCATCCACCGCAGCAACGTCCGGCAGTTCCAGCCCGTCGACGTGGCCGAGCTGCTGACCCAGGCCGTGTACGACACCGTCCCACAAGCCGACCCGCAGCCCGACGTCCGGCTGCATTTGCCGTCCGCAAACCGCAGCAAGCTGCCGCGCGTGATGGGCGACAACCTGATGTTGCGCGAAGCCTTCAAGAACCTCATCGATAACGCCCTGCGCCACGGCGCCAGCGACGACGGTCACATCGACGTGCGGCTGGACCCGCACGACGGGGGCTGGCGCATCACCGTGGCCGACCAAGGGCCGGGGATTCCGCCGGCGCTGGCCAACACGGCATTCGAACGGTTTGCGCGCGGCCCCAATCCCCGTTCGCCCGGCGCCGGGCTGGGCCTGTCCATCATCAGGCGCGTCGTCGACATCCACGGCGGCACGCTCAGCCTGAGCAACCGCGTGGGCGGCGGTCTGGACGCGGTCATCACATTGCCCGCACCCTCCTTGTCCGCCAATGCCGATCATGCGTGACGCCCTGTCCTATCTGCGCAGCCTGGCGGCGATCGCCGCGCTGACGCTGTCTGCGATCAGCCATGCCGCCGAAGTCAGCGGCAGCGGCCTCACGCTGGGTCCCGCCGACAGCAGCAACGTGCTGGTCGTGCATGCGTCCAACAGCGTGCAGGTGTTTCGCGGCGTGCTGGAAGACTTCAGCCGGCTCAACCCTTCCGTGCGCCTTGAGTACACCGAGCTGTCCACGCAGGATCTCTACCGCGAGACCGTGGACCGCGCGGCGAGGGCGCCCGGCGTTCCGTCCGGGCCCGACATCGTCATCAGCAGCGCGATGGACCTGCAGACCAAGCTCGTCAACGACGGCTACGCGCGCGTGCACCTATCGCCGCAGACCCGCGCCCTGCCCGGCTGGGCCAACTGGCGCGACGAGGTCTTCAGCATCGGCACCGACCCCATCGTCATGGTCTACAACACGCAAAAGCTTGACGCCGCGCGCGTGCCGCACACCCGCCGCGAACTTCTGTCGCTGCTGCAGGCGCCCGACCAGCCGCTGGCCGGACGCATCTCTACCTACGACGTGCAGGGCAGCGGCATTGGCTATCTGGCGGCCACGCAGGACACGCGGCTCGACAGCATGGCCGGCGCCCTGCTCGCCGCCTTTGGCCGCAACGGCGTGTCCATCCACGAGTCCACCGAACATGCGCTGGACAAGCTGGAAAGCGGCGAGGTCACGCTAGCCTACAACCTGCTGGAATCCTATACGCGGCACCGCATCGACAACGGCGCGCCGCTGGCAATCATCTACCCGCAGGACTACACGCTGATGCTGTCGCGCTCGGCCATCATTCCGCGGCAGGCGCCGCGCGCAGACCTGGGCGCGCTGTTCCTGGACTACCTGCTGTCGGCGCGCGGCCAGGACGCGCTGGCCAGGGAATCCGGCATGCGCCCGGTCAGCGCCTCGGTCGTGCCCGCGGCTGGCGTGCGGCCGGTGGCGTTGGGCGTCGGCCTGCTGGTGTACCTGGACCCGCTCAAGAAACGCCACTTCCTTGACCTGTGGCGCGCGGCGATCTTCCCGCCGCGCTGATGCCAGGCTCGATGGCGTGCGGCGACCGCAGGTTCAATGCGGGCTGGCTGTCGGGCGCACCACCACTTCGCTGACGTCCACGTCGTCCGGTTGCTCGATGGCGTACGCAATGGCGCGGGCGATGGCGTCGGGGTGCAGGGCGACGCGGCGGAACGACTGCATCGCCACGCGCGCGGTGTCGTCGGTGATGGTGTCGGCCAGTTCCGACTCGACGACACCGGGGCAGACCACCGTCACACGGATCTTGCTGGTCTCCTGACGCAGGCCATCCGAGATCGCGCGCACCGCGAATTTGGTCGCGCAATACACCGCAGCCGTGGGCGACACGCTCAGGCCGCCAATGGAAGACACGTTGATCACCTGGCCGTGCCCCTGGCGTTCCATGCCCGGCAGCACCGCGGCAATGCCGTGCAGCACGCCGCGGATGTTCACATCGATCATGCGGTCCCACTCATCCACCTTCAGCGAGGACAAGGGCGACAGCGGCATGACCCCCGCGTTGTTGACGATCACGTCCACTTGCCCGAAGGCCGCCTCGGCCCCGCGCACGAAGGCCTGCATGTCTTCGGCGGATGTGACGTCCAGCGCGCGGAACGCCGCCGTGCCGCCCTTTGCCCGAATCTCTTGCACCAGCGTTTCCAGCCGGTCCGTGCGCCGCGCGCCCACATACACGCGGTGGCCTTGTGCGGCCAGCAACCGCGCCGCCGCCTCGCCGATCCCGCTGCTGGCGCCGGTGATCAGCACTACTTTGGATTGCCGTTCTTGCATCGAAGTCATGGTCGTTCTCCAGGTTGTTTTCCGTGACTCAAATGCTACGGACGCGGCCGCCGCGCGCGAATACCCGCGTCTATCGCACCCTTGCCTATTTCTATCGCCCCGCCATGTTCCCGCCGGGAAGACGCCGGTAGAATGTGCCGCACCGGAACCGAAACGCGGGATGCCCCCATGACGCTGCCGTCCAGTCCGCAGTCGCGCGAAATGATTGCCCTCATCGAACGCCTGGCGCCCAACGAGGGCTACAGCCTGTCCGCGCTGGACGGGGTGCGCTTGATGCGCTCGGACCGCCCGCTCGGCCGCACGCCGGTCCTGTACGAGCCCGGCATCGTCATCGTCTGCCAGGGCCGCAAGCTCGGCTTCCTGGGCGATGAGGTCTACGTGTACGACGCGCAGCACTATCTGGTGCTGTCCGTTCCGCTGCCCTTTTCCACCGAAACGCAGGCCAGCCGCGAAGAACCCTTGCTGGCCGTGTCCATCCGGATGGACCTGACCACCGTGGCGGACCTGGCGGTGGCGATCGACGCGCTTGCCGGCGCGCGCTCGGGCGATGCCCTGTCCGGCGACGCGCCGTTGGGCATTGCTTCGACCCCGCTGTCGATGGAACTGGCGGACGCGACCGTGCGCCTGTTGCGCGCGCTGTGCAATCCGCTCGATGCCGAGATCCTGGGCCCGGCCCTCGTGCGCGAGATCTGCTTTCGCGTCCTCACCGGCGAACAAGGCGGCGCCTTGCGCGCCGCGCTGGCGCACCCGGGCCGCTTCGGGCGCGTCGCCCGGGCACTGCGGCGCATACATACGGACTTTTCCCAGCCGCTGGACGTGACGCACCTGGCGCAGGAAGCCGGCATGAGCGTGCCGGCCTTTCACGTCAATTTCAAGGCGGTCACGCAGACCTCGCCGATCCAATACATCAAGTCGACGCGCCTGCATCACGCACGACTCATGATGATTCGCGACGGGCTGACGGCGGCGTCCGCTTCGGCGCGCGTGGGTTATGAGAGCGCCTCGCAGTTCAGCCGCGAATTCAAGCGCTTTTTCGGCCGCACGCCCATCGAGGAAGTACGCGACATGAAGGCCTCGTTCGCGCTGTCGCCCGCGGCCGCCATCGGAGACTTCGCGTCCCGGCACTGAGGCGCCCCCTGCGCCGCATCGTGTAGCATTGGGCGCCATTGCCGCATGCTTCACGCCTCATGATGTCCGACGTATCCCGCCCCATTGGCCTGCATCACAAGACCGCCCAGGAGATCCAGGACGAAACGCTGGCCGCCATCCACCGCTGGTTCGACACGCTGCAAGCGCGCGACGACGTCGATGCCATCGTGGCCCGCACATCGCTGCAGGTCGGCATCCACAGCGAGATCCTGCTGGAATACGAGCCCTCGCGCATCGTGTTCGACGTCATGCCCAGCTGGGAGCCCGACGACGAGGACGGTCTGCGCGCCGAAGGGCGCAGCGGGCCGCTCAGCCCCGACGCCGTGCACACGTCGCTGGCGCCCGTGCTGCGCGAGGCCGTGCGAGAACGCATCGACCGGCTGGCCGGCACACCCCATCTTGACCACCACTTCCGCTTTCGCGCGCAGTTTCCGACCACCGAGGGCCGGCTGCGACTGACGCTGGTGGATCACACCGACGCGGTCAAGCAGCAGACGCTGCGCGATCGCGTGACGCGCTACGTGGATCAGGCGGTGCTGAACGGCAGCCATCCCACTGACCGCCTGCACGTCAGCCTGCTGTGCCGCCACCTGCTGGACGAACGCCTTTTCCCGCACCCGGACCATCCCTGGCTGATCACCGTCTTCACCCGCTTGCTGGCGCTGAACGCAGGCCAGGAATCGCTGGCCGAACAACGCGGCTCGATCATTCACGCGCTGCGCGGCTGGGCCGAGGAACAATATCTGCCGGGCTACTTCGACGTTTCGCAAGACGTCTTCCGCCAGAATACTTACTCGCCCAAGCCTGGCGCCGCGCTGGATCCCGACGACCGCGGCATCGACCTGCTGCTCTACGCCGCCACGCTGATCCTGCGTCACGAACCCGGCTATGCGCGTCCCACGGGCCTGACGTTTCTGGAACTTGCCCGCGACCTGGGCAGCGCGCGCGCCGGCGCGATGCTGGCCAGCGGCAGCGGCGCATTGGCGCCCGAGCGCACGCGCCTGTCGACCGACCTGGCGGACGGCGCCGCCAACGACGTGCTGGCCACGGTGACCATCGCCATCCGGCAGGAATCGCCGGCCGCCTATGTGCAGGCGCTGGACTTCCTGGCGGCCCTGCTGCGCGCGGGTTTCCCAGCCGGCTACCGTGTCGTGTTAAAGAGTCGAGCGCGTCACTATCTGCCCGTCAAGGGGCTGGCCAAGTCAGACACGCATCGCTTCTTTGCCAACGCCGCGCAGCACCCCGCGGCGCATGACGCACTGGCGGCCTATGCGCACGCCGCCATCCAACCCTACGAGTGGTACGCCGACGCGGAGGCCGAAAAGGCGTGTCTGTCCGGTACGTATGCGGCGTTTGCCCTGGGCCTGGCTGGCCACCGCCATTTTGCGCTGCTGCGTCACTACATGGCGTTGGTGGATGACGAACACCAGTCCGTGCAAGACCGCTATACCACCGTGTTTCTCGAGCAGCATGGCCTGTCGCCCGATACGCTGGCCACCGCCGTGGCCTGCCTGCGCGTCTGCACCGATGGCTTCAAGCTGCCCGCGAAGTTTGCGGTGCAAGACCTCGAGACACTGGACCTGCTGGCCGCGGCGCTTGCCGATTTACCGGAGCACGACAGGGCCCCTGTGCGCGAACGGCTTTTCGGGTCGGACAAGAAACTTGCCGCATTGGCGCGCAAGGCCGGCGGCGAGCACAAGGCGCGGCTGCTGCGGCTGCTGGAATGCTAGAAGGGACCGCCCAGGCGCGTTTGCGCAGGGCGGTTGAATTAACCCGGTATCGCCGCATCAACGCGTCGTTCGCCGTGTGAAAAACCGCGGCCAAATGCGCCTTGCGCGCAAGTTTGCGACGATAATCGGCGCTGGGCCCACCGCTATCGCCAACCCAACGATCGCGGTGCGTCCGCCGCTTTGATCCGCAGCAGCGGTGCGCCGCCCCGCCTAGCCGGCCGGCGCCACCTACAACCATCTGTGACACGTAGCAGCGTTTACGTCTGAACCAGAGTTGGAGGCACGCCATGCCCGATCATCGAATCGCCTTGCGCCGCGCCGTCGAGGCCGTGGACCATCT
>JAEYVD010000386.1 GCA_023432075.1 Pseudomonadota bacterium
CGTTCCGAGCGCGCATAAAAAACGGGGCACCGATATGCTAGGTGCCCCGCAAGCATCCGTCTCATAGGGGAGGGGAAAGAGGAGAAGCCGAGACGGATGACAAGACTGCTAACCGAAGTTCGCGGTCTACATGAAGTTAGGCGGCGCCTTCCCCATTAAGTTTCTGCCAACCCCCAAAATTTAGCCCCGAATTTGTATCAATTTATTGGCCTCACGCCGCGAGCGCCCAAAAAAAAGGCCGCGACGTGTGGCCTTTGACTTAGGTGCTGCGAAGGGGCCATCCCCATTCACGAGGCGAGGTTGCCGCGCATCTTTTTCAGCGCCGCCGCTTCGATCTGGCGAATGCGTTCGGCCGACACGCCGAACTCTTGCGCAAGCTCGTGCAGCGTGGCGCCGCCGTCATCCTGCAGCCAGCGGGCTTCGACGATGCGGCGCGAGCGAGGATCCAGCGCGTCGAGCGCACCGGTCAGGCCGGCGCTTTGCAGGTGATCGCGCGCGGCGCGTTCCAGCACGCGCGTGGGCTCCTGGCGGCCTTCGTCGGACAGGTAGGAGATCGGCGCGTAGCTGTCGTCGTCGTCATCCTGGTTTTCCAGCGACATGTCGCGGCCGGACATCCGGACTTCCATTTCGCTCACGTCTTCGTGGCGCACGTTCAGCTCGCGAGCAATGTGGTCGACCTGTTCCGGATCCAGGGTCTGGCCGTCGGGACGCATGCTGCGCAGATTGAAGAACAGCTTGCGCTGCGCCTTGGTCGTAGCCACCTTGACCAGCCGCCAGTTGCGGATGATGTATTCGTGGATTTCGGCCTTGATCCAGTGAACGGCGAACGACACCAGGCGCACGCCGCGCTCAGGGTCAAAACGCTTGACGGCCTTCATGAGGCCGACGTTGCCTTCCTGGATGAGGTCGGCGTGGGGCAGGCCATAGCCCAGATATTGCCGGGCGACGGACACCACAAGGCGCAGGTGCGACAGAATCAGCTCGCGAGCGGCGCCCAGGTCTTCCTGGTCACGCAGGCGGCGGCCGAGTTCCGTTTCGCGATCCGCGGACAGCACCGGCAAGCGGTTGACCGCGGAGATATAAGCGTCGATCGTGCCGAGAGCGCCCGGATTGGCAATGGCCAACGCCAGAGCGTTGCCGGAAGCGGTCAACGAGGTACTGGGTTGCTTCATAGCGGGGGTCTCCGGATGGCGAAGAGATAACGACATGAATTCGATGTTAGCACTCAAGTAATAGGAGTGCTAATTCGACTGTTGCGACGCGTCAAAGTTTCGTTTTCCTGGCACGTCCCCATTTATTTTGGCGGTCTCCAGAACGGCTTTACCAGCCCAGGCGCTTCAGCCCTTCGGCGGTGGCCTGACCGTCCGGACGGATGAAGAGCGCGCCGCGCGGGTCCATGAAGACCTGGTAGCGGGCCCCGTCAAACAGCGGCATATAGGCGCCGCTGCCAAATTGGACATCGACGAAGGGGAACCAGTTCGGAAAACTTTTCTTCAGGGATCCGAGGTCAGGCGCGGGCCAATCGTCCAGCGAATGCACCGAGCGCGTGGCGGTGGCCTCGCGGGCGGCATCGCTGTAGCGTCCGGACAGGCGCTCAAGCCGGTACAGCGGCGGCACGCCGGCCATCAGCGCAGGCAGTCTCCAACGGACGACCCGGGCGTCGATCTGCCACTGGTCGCCGTATAGAACATATTGCTTGGAGCCGATGGCGGGCGCGCTGGCGTTGACCTGGAACTGGCCTTCGGCCTGCTGGCGCACGTCGATGCTTGCCACCGGCTCGTCGGTGGTCAGGCGCACGAACTGCACCAGCGACAGGGCAAGCAGACCGGACACGCATCCCAGGCAAACCATCAGCAAGCCGCAGGCGCGGCGCACCGGCCGGAACTGGAACATGCGGCGCCCGCGTTCGTCTCGGGGCCCGCCGCGGCCCAGCAGCATGACCAAGCCCGGCAGAAGGACGATGACGGCGCCCAGCAGGATCCAGGCGAAGGGAGCGATTCCGTTGATCAAATCAGGCGTTCCTATTCAAGCCGCCGCGGATTGCAGCGCGGCGGGCGCAGGAAGCCGCCACCCGCCGCGGCAGGTCCGCCAGTATAGAAGCGAGCGTCAGGCGCCCGGTTTTCCAAGCCGCTCGACGTGAAACCGGATGTGATCCTCGATGAACGTCGAGATGAAGTAATAACCGTGGTCGTAGCCGGCCTGACGGCGCAGGGTCAGCGGCTGCCCGGCGGCGGCGCATGCGGCCTCGAACACCTCGGGATACAACTGGTCGGCCAGGAATTGATCCGCGTCGCCTTGGTCGATGAGGATGCCGCCGGGGAAAGGCTGCTGCAGTCCGCGCATCAGCGCGGAGGCGTCGTAGGCCGCCCAGTCCGCCTCCTCGCCCCCCAGATAGGCGCCGAACGCCTTCTTGCCCCACGGGCACTGGCTGGGCGCGGCAATCGGCGCGAATGCCGAGACCGACCGGAACTTGCCGGGGTTGCGAAGGGCCAGCACCAGCGCGCCGTGGCCGCCCATGGAGTGGCCGAAAATGCCGGTGCGCGACGCGTCTCCCGGCAGGGCGCCGCCGGTGACGATGCCGTGCAGCTCCTGGGTGACATAGCTGTACATGCGGTAGTGGTCACGCCACGCGGACGTGGTGGCGTCCACATAAAACCCCGCGCCGGTGCCCAGGTCCCAGCTTTCGTCTTCTCCCGGCACGCCGGCACCGCGCGGGCTGGTGTCGGGGGCAGCCAGCATGACGCCCAGCTCGGCCGCCAACCGCTGCGCGCCCGCCTTGATCATGAAGGTCTCTTCGGTGCAGGTCAGGCCCGCCAGGTAGAACAGCACCGGCACGGGACCCTGCTCGGCCTGCGGCGGGATATAGACGGAAAACCGCATGGGCAGGCCGATTTCCGCGGAGTCGTGGCGGTAGTAGCGCTGCGTGCCGCCGAAGCACCGATGCTGCGAGATGAGTTCGAGGGACGCGGCCATGGCTTGCTCCGGGAAAGAGGTTGGAAATCGGAAAAATCGTCGGCGTTAGGGGAATCCACGGTGCGACGTTCCGTCGCCGAATGTTAACCTGCCCCTCAATGAGCGCCCGCCACAAAAAAATACGATTCCGCGCTCAGATTGTGGTCACGGGAC
>JAEYVD010000507.1 GCA_023432075.1 Pseudomonadota bacterium
CGGGCGTCGTGCATCAAACCGATCATCAGGCTGTAGACCTCGAACACCAGCTGCTGCGGATCGGTGTCGGGACGCAGATGCCCGGCCTCCAGCGCCTGGTTCACCGTGCGCACCATGGCGGCGCGCCAGCGCTTCAGGTTGTGTTCCAGCACCGAGCGTAGCGGGGAGTCGACGTCGTCGTATTCAAATGCGCCGGCCACGTAGATGCAGCCGGTAAGCGTCTCGACATTGCTGGCACGGTCGATCCACAGCGAAACCAGGGCATTCAGGCGCGGCAAACCGCGCGGATACGCCATGGCCGGCGTGAAGACAGCTTCGACGAAGCGCCGGTCGTATTCATCCAGCACCGCCTGCTGCAGGGCTTCCAGCGAGCCGACGCGCGAGAACACGCCGCTCTTGCTGATGCCTAGCCGTTTGGCGACCTGGCCCAGCGAAAGGCTTTCCATGCCTTGCGCGGCGGCCATGTCGAGCGCCGTGTTCACGATCGCCGCGAAGGTGAGTTCGCTTTTCTCGGTTTTTGCTGTCATGGCGGAAATTTAGCACGATCGTGCGAAAAAACGCTGCCTTTAAAACGCTGCCTTTAATTCGGGGCGGATGGTTGCGTGAGATCCGGCTTGCGCGAACGCCTTGACGGGCAGCGTCAGCCAAAAAATAAGCCGGACGGCAATGCCGTCCGGCGTGGTCACGCTTGCACAGCGTGGATCAGGCGCGTGCGGCCTTGTACGCCAGGCGGTACTTGTGCAGCAGCGGCTCGGTGTAGCCGTTGGGCTGCGTCAGCCCTTCGAACACCAGCGCGCACGCGGCCTTGAACGCCAGCGAGGTGTCGAAGTTGCCTGCCATCGGCTGGTAGAGCGGATCGCCCGCGTTCTGCCCGTCGACGATCTTGGCCATGCGCTTGAAGGTCTCCATGACCTGATCGCGGTTCGTGATGCCGTGGCGCAGCCAGTTGGCGATGTGCTGGCTGGAGATGCGCAACGTGGCGCGGTCTTCCATCAGCCCCACGTTGTGGATGTCGGGCACCTTCGAGCAGCCCACACCCTGGTCGATCCAGCGCACCACATAGCCGAGAATGCCTTGCACGTTGTTGTCCAGCTCTTGCTGGATGTCGGCGGCGGACCATTTGGAAGGATCGCCGACCGGCACGGTGAGCAGGCCATTCAGAAGCTCGTCGCGCACGCTGTCCAGCCGGGTGCGTTCGAGTTCCTGCTGGACCGCCTGCACGTCGATCTGGTGGTAATGCAGCGCGTGCAGCGTGGCGGCCGTGGGCGAGGGCACCCAGGCGGTGTTGGCGCCCGCCTTGGGATGCGCGATCTTCTGTTCGAGCATGGCGGCCATCAGGTCGGGCATGGCCCACATGCCCTTGCCGATCTGGGCGCGGCCGCGCAGGCCGGCGTCCAGCCCGACCAGCACGTTGTTGCGTTCGTAGGCGGTGATCCATGCGCTGGACTTCATGTCGCCCTTGCGCAGCATGGGGCCGGCTTCCATGCCCGAGTGCATTTCGTCGCCGGTGCGGTCCAGAAAGCCCGTGTTGATGAAGGCGACACGCGAGGCGGCGGCTTCGATGCAGGCCTTCAGGTTGACGCTGGTGCGGCGCTCTTCGTCCATGATGCCCATTTTCAGGGTGTTGCGCGGCACCTGGATCAGGTCTTCGACGCGATCGAAGAGCTCGCTGGCGAACGCGGCTTCGGCGGGGCCGTGCATCTTGGGTTTGACGATGTAGACCGAGCCCGTGCGCGAATTGAGCTTCTTCTGGCGGTCCTGCAGCGCGGCCAGGCTGGTGACGACGGCGTCCAGAATGCCTTCGGGGATCTCCTGGCCGTCGCGGTCCAGCACGGCCGGGTTGGTCATCAGATGGCCCACGTTGCGCACGAACATGAGCGAGCGGCCATGCAGCGTCAGCGCCGAACCGTCCGGCCGCGTGTAGTTGCGGTCCGCGTTGAGCTTGCGGGTGAAGGTCTTGCCGCCCTTGGTGACGTCCTCGGTCAGGTCGCCCTTCATCAGGCCGAGCCAATTGCGATAGATCTGGACCTTGTCGTCGGCGTCGACCGCCGCGACCGAGTCTTCGCAGTCCATGATGGTGGTCAGCGCCGCTTCGACCACCACGTCCTTGACGCCTGCCGCGTCGGTGCCGCCGATGGGGCTGGCGCGGTCGATCTGGATCTCGAAATGCAGGCCGTTGTTCTTGAGCAGGATGGCCGTGGGGGCGGACGCATCGCCCTGGTAGCCGACGAATTGCGCGCCGGACTTGAGGCCGGTTGCGCCGGTGGCAAGCGCCACGCGCAGCTCACCGCCTTCGACCGTGTAGCCCTTGGCATCGGCGTGCGAGCCCTGCGCCAGCGGTGCGGCCGTGTCCAGGAAGCTGCGTGCGCGCGCGATGACGGCCGCGCCGCGTTCCGGGTTGTAGCCGCGGCCCGTGTCGCCGGGCGTGGCGGGGATGGCGTCGGTGCCGTACAGGGCGTCGTACAGGCTGCCCCAACGTGCGTTGGCGGCGTTCAGCGCATAACGAGGGTTGGACATCGGCACGACGAGCTGCGGGCCGGCCTGCTGCGAGATTTCGGTATCCACGTTGTCGGTGGTGGCGCGCACGGTGGCCGGTTGCGGCAGCAGATAACCGATGCCTTCAAGGAACTTGCGGTAGGCGGCCGGATCCGTGATGGGACCAGGATGGGCGCGGTGCCAGGCGTCGAGCTCGGCCTGCAGGCGGTCGCGCTCGGCGAGCAAGGCCCGGTTCTTCGGCGCCAGATCGTGCACCAGGGCTGCAAAGCCTTGCCAGAAGCCGTCGGCATCCAGGCCGGAGCCGGGCAGCGCTTCCTGTTCGATGAATTGACTGAGATTGGCCGCCACTTGCAGGCCGTGGTGCTGGATGCGTTGAGTCATGCGGATCTCTGGCGATAAGTAAGGCAGACCGGCGCGCTGCGCCGGGTGAGGGATGCTGACATCATCGTCCGCGCCCGCGCCGATGTCCATACGAAAACCAGCTGGTCATACCAGTTTGTGAGGCGGTCGTCAGGCGAATCGCCGATTTTTGTGGTTTGATATCAGCAACTTACCGAGGCAAGGCCGAGCCGCGCAAGCGTCGACCGCGCATGGTCATACCACTGGTGCGGAGATTGCATGCACGCGGAAATCGAAGAAAAGCCCCGTCAGGTGGCCGATGAAGTCGCCGAACGGATAGAGCGCCTGATTCTGGATGGCGTGCTCAAGGCGGGACAGGCCCTGCCGTCCGAGCGCCGCCTGACCGAAAAGCTGGGCGTGTCGCGCACGGCGCTGCGCGAGGGCCTGAAGCTGCTGCGCGCGCGCGAGATCATCCACACCGCGCAAGGCAAGGGCTCGTTCGTGGCGCAAATCTCGAAGGTGGACGCCGGCCCGCTGATGCATCTGTTCAATTCGCAGCCGCGCACGCTGTATGACCTGCTGGAAGTGCGGTCGTTGCTGGAGGCCGAATCGGCGCGGCTGGCGGCCATCCGCGGGACCGAGGCTGATTTCATCATGATCCGACGCCGGTATGACGAGATGGTGTCCGCGCAGGGCGCCGCGACCGACACTGCCACGCACGCGCACCTGGATCACGCCTTTCATCTGGCGATCTGCGAGGCCTCGCACAATCCCGTGCTGGTGCACACGCTGCAGTCGCTGACTGATTTGCTGTTGGGATCGGTGTTCGCCTGCGTGA
>JAEYVD010000525.1 GCA_023432075.1 Pseudomonadota bacterium
TGGCGCGCCCGACAGGAATCGAACCTGTATCAAGAGCTTCGGAAACTCTCATTCTATCCATTGAACTACGGGCGCAGCGCAAGGAGGCGGTATTGTACCCAGTTTTGCGCGATCTGCATGAACTGGATCAAATCTTCCGGCAAACTCATCGAAAACCCGTCCTGACACATTGGACGATCGTCCCTGACACCGTTATATAATCCAGCGTTTGCTTGCAGGCGGGCATGGGTTGCCGCCGACTTGTGCAGTACTGATTTTCTGTTGCCGCCGCCAAGGCGCCCCCGGTACCCGTTAGCAGGATTTGGTCATGAGCAACGAGCAGGAACACATAGAAGAGCACTCCTCCCCCATCAAGACCCCGAAGCAACTGATCGTCACGGTCGTCCTGGCTTTCGTGGTTCCCATCGCCATCATCATCCTTCTGGTGAACATGGTGGTCACTGGCACCAAGACCGGCGCTGGCTCGGACGCCCTGTCCGGCGAAGCGGTTGCCCGGCGGATCGCCCCCGTGGCAGGTTTCGAACTAGTTGACGCCAACGCGCCCAAGGTCTTCAAGACCGGCGAGCAGGTCTTTGCCGCTGTCTGTACGGCCTGTCACACCGCTGGCGTGGCAGGCGCTCCCAAGATGGGCGACAACGCCGCATGGGCGCCGTTCATCAAGGCAGGCTACGACGAGATGCTGAAGGTCGCGCTGCACGGCAAGGGCGGCATGCCGGCCAAGGGCGGCAACCCGGCCCTGTCCGACTACGAAGTCGCGCGCGCCGTGGTGTACATGGCCAACAAGTCCGGCGCCTCGCTGGAAGAACCGGCCGCCCCCGCTGAAGAAGGCGCCAAGAAGGAAGGCGACGCCGCAGCCGCGCCGGCTGCACAGGCCGCAGCTCCGGCTGCTGCCGCACCGGCCGCCGCGGCACCGGCCGCCGCCGAACCCGCTGCTGCCCCCGCGCCCGAGCAACAGGCGGCCGCCGTCAACCCGGCGGGCGAAAAGCTCTACAAGACGGCCTGTTTCGCGTGCCACGCCACGGGCGTCGCCAATGCGCCCAAGTTCGGCGACAAGGCCGCCTGGGATCCCTACATCAAGACCGGCATGGACGCCATGGTGAAGGTCGCCATGACGGGCAAGGGCGCAATGCCTCCCAAGGGCGGCGCCGCCAACGCCTCTGAAGAAGACATCCGCGCCGCCGTGCAATACATGGTGGATGCCGCCAAGTAATACCCCGCCGGCACGACAGGCAACAAAAAGCCCCTTGAATCATCAAGGGGCTTTTTTGTGGCCGCAACTTCTTCAGACGTTGAAAAGGTGTCAGACACCTTGCCGACCTTGCCGCGCAGCGATCACTCCGCCATCGACTTCAGCAACGACATGCCAAGCTGCACGCGGCGTTGCAGCCACAGGCTCGGACGGTAACGGGTGTCGCCGGTAACGCGCTGCATGCTCTTCAAGATTTCCAGGATGCGGTCGGCGCCCAGCTTGTCGCCCAGGGCAAGCGGACCCACCGGATAACCCAGGCCCAGCGTCACCGCCAGATCGATGTCTTCCGGCGTGGCGATCTTTTGCTGCGCGATGTCGCACGCGATGTTCACAATGTGCGCCACGATGCGCTGGGCGACGAAGCCCGGCGAATCCTCGATCACCGTGACAGGCACGCCGTCCGCGGCCAGCAGCGCATGCGCGGCGTCGCGCCACTTGGCTTCGGTGGCCGGCGAGACCATGATCGTGCGGCGCTTGGCGCCGTCGAATGCATACAACGTGTCCAGGCCGACGGTGCGGCCCGCGTTCAGGCCCTGCGCGGAGACGGTGGTGGACACGTCTTCACCGAAGGGCGTGACCAGAATCAGCGCATCGGCGTCGGGCGTGGAACCCGTGACCAGCGTGCCGCCCAGCTTTTCCACCAGCGCGGACGCACGGGCGTAGCCTTCGCCATGCTTGGGGCTGACCCAGACCTTCAAGCCCTCGGGCAGCGCGGGCGCCGCCGCTTCGGCCGGCACCTGCTTCTGGCCGTCGGCGTAGACGTAGAAGCCTTCGCCGGCCTTGCGGCCAATCAGGCCACCGGCCAGGCGCACCGTCGTGATGGGCGACGGGCGGAAGCGCGGCTCGTCGAAGAACTGGCGGTAGATGGATTCCATCACCGGATGCGAGACGTCGAGCGCGGTCAGGTCCAGCAACTCGAACGGCCCCATGCGAAAGCCCGCCTGCTCGCGCATGACGGCATCGACCTGGGCGAAGGTGGCCACCGCCTCCTGCGCCACGCGCAGGCCTTCGGTATTCATGCCGCGGCCGGCGTGGTTGACGATGAAGCCGGGCATGTCCTTGGCGCGCACGGGCGTGTGCCCCATGCGGCGGGCCAGGTCGGCCAGGGCGTCGCCCACTTCCGGCGCGCTGCGCAGGCCGTCAATGACCTCGACCACCTTCATCAGCGCGACCGGGTTGAAGAAGTGATAGCCCGCCACGCGCTGCGGCCGCTTGCAGGCGGCGGCAATCGCCGTGATGGACAGCGACGAGGTGTTGGACGCCAGGATGCAGTCGTCGGACACCACGCCTTCCAGCGCCGCGAACAGATCGCGCTTGACGTCCAGGCGCTCGACGATGGCCTCGACCACGAGCTGGCAGTTCGCCATGTCGGTCAGCGCGGTGGCCGATTCGACGCGTTCGAGCGCGGCTTGCGCGTCGGCGGCGGTCAGCTTGCCCTTCTGGGCCAGCTTCTCCCAGGTCTGGCGCAAGGACTCGCGCGCGGCCGCGATGGCGTCGGCGCTGGTGTCGTACAGGCGCACACGCAAGCCGGCCTGCGCCGCGATCTGCGCGATGCCGCGCCCCATGGCCCCGGCGCCCACGACGCCGATGGTTTGAATGTCCGTCATCAACTATCTCCTGCCTGTATTGGAATGGATCGTGCGCCTGGCGCGGCGCGGCATGCGCAAAGGCGGCCAGGCCGCCTTCTGGCGCGCGTCAGGTGCGGCTCTGCGCCAGCGCCTGGATTTCTTCGGCCGACAGTCCCAGCTTTTCGGATAGGACCTGCTCGGTGTGCTCGCCCAGCATGGGCGGCGCGCGGCGGTACTCGACCGGGCTGCCGGAGAACTTCAGCGGGCTGGCCGCCACGGGCACGGTGCCGGCGGCCGGATGGGGCAGCTCGCGCTTCATGTTGCGGGCCAGCACGTGCGGGTCTTCGTAGACCTGGTCCAGCGTGTTGATGGGACCGGCCGGCACGCCCACGCCTTCCAGCGCGGC
>JAEYVD010000534.1 GCA_023432075.1 Pseudomonadota bacterium
GCCAAGGACTATCCGCAGACCGCCTTCCTGATGGGTTCGTCGGGCAAGCCCCAGCAGCCCAACTTCTCGGTGTTCGACAACTACATCCAGGAACCGGCCTACCTGACCGGCATGATCGCCGGCGGCATGAGCAAGAGCGGCAAGATCGGCCTGGTGGGCGGCTATCCCATCCCCGAAGTGAACCGCCTGATGCAGGCCTTCATTGAAGGCGCCAAGGAAATCAATCCGAAGGCCGAATTCACCGTGACCTTCATCGGCTCGTGGTTCGATCCCCCGAAGGCCAAGGAAGCCGCCTTCGCCATGATCGACAAGGGCGCGGACGTGCTGTACGCCGAACGCTTCGGCGTGTCGGACGCCGCCAAGGAACGCGGCAAGCTGGCCATCGGCAACGTGATCGACACCCAGCCGCAATACCCCGAGACGGTCGTCGCCTCGGCGCTGTGGAGCATGGAGCCGACCATCGACGAAGCGCTCAAGCAGGTCAAGGCCGGCACGTTCAAGGCCGACGACTTTGGCCAGTACTCGCTGATGAAGCACAAGGGCTCGTCGCTCGCGCCGCTGGGCACCTTCGAACAGAAGATCCCGGCTGACCTGATCGCCAAGGTCCAGGCCAAGGAAAAGGCGATCCTGGACGGCAGCTTCACCGTCAAGGTCAACGACAAAGAACCCAAGTCCTCGGCACGATGAATCAAGCGCCTCTCGCCCTGCAACTGACGGGGATCACCAAACGCTTCGGCAGCCTGACGGCCAACGACGATGTTTCGCTCACGCTGCGCCAGGGCGAAGTGTTGGCCTTGCTGGGCGAGAACGGCGCCGGCAAATCGACCCTGGTGTCGATCCTGTTCGGCCACTATGTGGCCGACGCCGGCAGTATCGAAGTATTCGGCAAGCCCTTGCCGCCCGGCCGGCCCGACGCCGCGCTGGCGGCGGGCGTCGGCATGGTGCATCAGCATTTCACGCTGGCCGACAACCTCACCGTGCTGGACAAC
This sequence comes from Pseudomonadota bacterium, assembly GCA_023432075.1. Lineage (GTDB taxonomy): Bacteria > Pseudomonadota > Gammaproteobacteria > Burkholderiales > Burkholderiaceae_B > Achromobacter. Next base: position 990 of record JAEYVD010000534.1, read on the forward strand.
ATCATGGTGGGCACCGAATCGCTCTGGAAGCTGGCCTCGGGCCGCGGCCAGGCCCGCAAGCGCCTCGTGGAACTGGGCCAGCGCTTCGGCCTGGGCGTGGACCCGGACGCGCGCGTGGGCACGCTGTCGGTCGGTGAAAAACAGCGCGTCGAAATCCTGAAGGCGCTGTACCGCGGCGCCCGCGTGCTGATCCTGGACGAGCCCACCGCCGTCCTCACGCCGCAGGAAGTGCAGGATCTGTTTGCGACGTTGCGCGGCTTCGTGGACGAAGGACTGGCGGTCATCTTCATTTCGCACAAGCTGGACGAAGTGATGGCCGTATCGCGCCGCGTGGCCGTGCTGCGGCAAGGCAAGCTGGTCGCCGAGCGCGACACCGCGAGCACCAATCCCGCGGAACTGGCCGAACTGATGGTGGGCCGCAAGGTGGTCATGCCACGCGCCGAAGCCGCTTCGGCCGCCGAGCAGGCCGCGCCCGTGGTGACGCTGTCTCAGGTCACCGTGCGCGACAGCCGCGATGGCGCGCCGCGCCTGGACAGCCTGGACCTCGTGGTCCACACGCATGAAATCGTGGCCATCGCCGGCGTGGCCGGCAACGGCCAACAGGCGCTGGTGTCGGTGCTGACCGGCCTGCGCCAGCCCTCGGACGGCACGATCCGGCTGGGTCCGGAACACGCTGCGGCGCCGACGACGCCCGCCGGCTGGACCGCCGCGCGCGTGGGCCGCATTCCGGAAGACCGCCACGGCGAAGGCATGATTGGCGACAGCCCCTTGTGGGAAAACGCCATCGTCGAAGACCTGAAGGACAAGCGCTTCGCGCGTCACGGCCTGATCCGCGCCCGCGCGGGCAAGGCCTACGCGGCGTCGCTGGCCAAGCAGTTCGACGTGCGCGCCGCTTCGCTGGACGTGCGCACGCGCAGCCTGTCGGGCGGCAACATGCAAAAGCTGATCCTGGGCCGCACGCTGGCGCGCGAGCCGCGCTTCATCGTGGCCGATCAGCCCACCTGGGGCCTGGACATCGGCGCGGTCGCCTACGTGCGCGAGCAGCTTCTGGCCGCCCGCGCCCGCGGCGCCGGCGTGCTGCTGGTGTCCGAGGACCTGGAAGAGATCTTTGCCCTGGCCGACCGCATCGCCGTGCTGTGCGGCGGCAAGCTGGTCGCGGTCAAGCCGGTGGCCGAATGGACGCCGGCCACCGTCGGCCTGGCCATGACGGGAACCCGGGCGTGACGGTGCAAACCGTGCCGCCCGGCTTTCTTCACTTTTGAGCATCCCATGAAACTGATCCTGGAACGCCGCCCCGAGCCCAGCCGCCTTGCGCTGGCGCTGGCGCCCATCGCGGCCATCCTCTTTACGCTAGCGGTCTGCACGCTGCTGGTGGCCTGGGCGGGCGCCCCCGTCGGCCGTACCTATGCGCTGCTGTTCGAAGGCGCGTTCGGCACGCGCTTCGCGCTGTCCGAAACCCTGACGCGCGCCACGCCGCTGATGCTGACGGGCCTTGCCTGTGCCGTGGCGTTCCGCGCCCGCTTCTACAACATCGGCGCCGAGGGGCAGCTCTATCTGGGCGCGCTGGCGGCGGTGGCCGTGGGCGGCCTGCATGACGGCACGGGCTTTGACCTGCCGGTGCCGGTGCTGTTTGGCGGCATGATGCTGGCCGCGGCGCTGGCCGGCGCGTTGCTGCTGCTGATTCCGGCCATCATGAAAACCCGCCTGGGCGTCGACGAAGTGGTGACCACGCTGCTGGGCAACTTCATCGTGCTGCTGTTCGTGTCGATGATGCTGGACGGCCCGATGAAGGATCCGATGGCGATGGGCTGGCCGCAATCGGTGGCGCTGAACGGCGACCTGGAACTGGGCAAGCTCATCGAACGCACGCGCGCCCACACGGGCCTGTTGTGGGCCGCCGGCCTGGCGCTGGGCCTGTGGCTCTTGAACCGCTACACCGTCTTTGGATTCCAGATGCGCGCGGTGGGCGCCAACGCCCATGCGTCACGCTTTCTGGGCCTGCCGGTGAACCGCGTGATGCTGGGCACCGCCATGCTGTCCGGCGCGCTGGCCGGTCTGGCCGGCGCTATCGAGGTGGCGGGGCGCACCAGCTACGTCACGCTGGATATGTCGCCGGGGTACGGCTACACGGGCGTGGTCGTCGCCATGCTGGCCGGCCTGCATCCGCTGGGCGTGATCCTGGCCAGCATCTTCGTGGCCGGCATGCTGGTCGGCGCCGACAGCATGAGCCGCGCCATCGCCGTGCCCAACTACATCGCCGACGTCATCGTCGCCACCTCGCTGCTCGCCATGCTGGTCGCGACGTTATTCGCGCAGTACCGCCTGCGCCGCAACAAGGCTTGAGGAGCACGCCATGGAATGGATGGATCTGATGAGTTCCTCGGCGTTCTGGGTGGCCGTGCTGCGCCTGGCCACGCCGCTGATTCTGGGCACGCTGGGCGTGCTGCTGTGCGAGCGCGCCGGCGTCTTGAACCTGGGCATCGAAGGCATCATGGTGGCCGGCGCCTTCACCGGCTGGCTGGTCGTCTACCTGGGCGCGCCGCTGTACGTGGGCGTGCTGGCCGCGGCGCTGGCCGGCGCCGTGTTCGGCCTGCTGCACGCCGTGCTGACGGTGCCGCTAGGCCTGTCGCAGCACGTCTCGGGCCTGGGCGTGACGCTGCTGGCCACCAGCCTCAGTTACTTTGCCTACCGCGTCACGTTCCCCAGCGTGTCCGCGCCGCCGACGATCACCCCATTTGCCGAAATGAAGTTCCTGGCGGGAATTCCGCTGATCGGCCCCGTCCTGGCCGGGCAGACGCCCATGACGCTGATCGCGCTGGCCGCCGTGCCGATCCTGGCCTGGGTGCTGAACCGCACGCCGGTGGGGCTGGCCGTGCGCATGGTGGGCGAGAACCCCGCCGCCGCCGAAGGCCAGGGCCTGTCGGTGACGCGCCTGCGCATCGGCGCTATCGTGGCGGGATCGGCGCTGATGGGCGTGGCGGGCAGTTTCCTGACGCTGGCCGCGTTCAACGCGTTCTTCTTCAACATGGTCAACGGCCGCGGCTGGGTCTGCGTGGCGCTAGTGGTGTTTGCGTCGTGGCGGCCCGGCAAGGCGCTGCTAGGCGCGCTGATCTTCGCGTTCTTCGACGCGCTGCAACTGCGCCTGCAACAAGGCGGCGCGGCGCTGCCGGGCATGCCCGAACTGCCGTACCAGGTCTACCTGATGCTGCCCTACATCCTGTCCATCCTGGCCCTGGTATTCATGGCGCGCCGCGCCGCCTACCCGCAGGCCTTGATGAAGCCCTACCGCAAGGGCGAACGGTGACGGGACGCCATGACGACACTGACATTCTTCGCAAGGAACACGCATGCTTGACCTGATTCTTAAGCACTGCACGCTGCCCGACGGCCGCACCAACATCGACATCGGCGTGGCCGATGGCCGCATCGCCGCGCTGGAACCGGCCCTGAAAGCCGAGGCCGCGCAGACGGTGGACGCCGCCGGGCAACTGGTGAGCTCACCCTTCGTCGACGCGCATTTCCACATGGACTCCACGCTGTCCTTTGGCCTGCCGCGCGTGAACCAGTCGGGCACGCTGCTCGAAGGCATTGCGCTGTGGGGCGAGCTCAAGCCGCTGCTCACGCAGGAAGCGCTGGTCGAACGCGCGCTGGCCTATTGCGACTGGGCCGTGGCGCGCGGGCTGCTGGCCATTCGCTCACACGTGGATGTCTGCGACCCCCGCCTGTTGGCAACGGAAGCGCTGCTGCACGTGCGCGAGAAGGTCAAGCCCTACCTGGACCTGCAACTGGTCGCCTTCCCGCAGGACGGCGTGCTGCGTGCGCCCGGCGCACTGGACAACCTGAAGCGCGCGCTGGACATGGGCGTGGACGTGGTGGGCGGCATTCCGCATTTCGAGCGCACCATGCAGGACGGCGCCGAATCCGTGCGCATCCTGTGCGAGCTGGCGGCCGAACGCGGCCTGCGCGTGGACATGCACTGCGACGAAAGCGACGATCCGCTGTCGCGCCACATTGAAACGTTGGCGTATCACACGCAGCGGCTCGGGCTCTCCGGCCGGGTGACGGGCTCGCACCTGACCTCCATGCACTCGATGGACAACTACTACGTGTCCAAGCTGATTCCGCTGATCCGCGAAGCCGGCGTGTCCGCGATTGCCAATCCGCTCATCAACATCACGCTGCAAGGCCGCCACGACACGTATCCGAAGCGCCGCGGCATGACGCGCGTACCCGAGCTGATGGCGGCCGGCGTGCCGGTCGCCTTCGGCCACGACTGCGTGATGGACCCGTGGTACAGCCTGGGTTCAGGCGACATGCTGGAAGTCGCGCACATGGGCCTGCACGTGGGCCAGATGACGGGGCAGGACGCGATGCGCGCCTGTTTTGAAGCGGTGACGACCACGCCCGCCAAGATCCTGGGCCTGGACGAGACGGGCCTGGCGGTCGGCAAGCGCGCCGACCTGGTGCTGCTGCAGGCGCGCGACGCGGTCGAGGCATTGCGCCTGCGCGCCACGCGCCTGATGGTGCTGCGCGCGGGCAAGGTGGTGGCGACCACGCCGCCGGCCACCGCCACGCTGCACCTGCCGGGCCGCCCCGGCGAAGTCAGCTTTCAGACGTCGGCCCGCTGACGTAAGCCGGCTGCGCGGCGGCCGTCACGATGATCTCCACCAGCATGTCGGGCGAGGCCAGCTTGGCCTCGCAGGTGGCGCGGGTGGGCATCGCGCGCGGCAGCGCCCACTCGGCCCACACGGCGTTCATGCCGGCAAAGTCGCGCGCGATGTCCTTGAGCCAGATCTGCACGCACAGCAGCCGTGACTTGTCGGTGTTCGCCTGCTTCAGATAGCCGTCGATCTTGGCCAGCACGTCGCGCGTCTGGGCCTCGATGCCGCCTTCCGCGGTCGAGGTCACCCCCGCGATATAGACGGTGTCGCCATGAATCACGATGCGGGACAGGCGCTCGTTGGTTTCGCTGCGCACGATATTGTTCATTCGTCTTGCTCCTTGGTCGATGGGGCAGATGCCTTGGCGGCATCCGTGAAACGTTCAATCCGGAATGGCGCAATCGGCAGGTCCGTGGCGCCGGTCGTGATCAGGTCGGCCATGATGCGGCCCACGATGGGCCCGAGCTCAAAGCCGTGCGCCGAAAATCCGAAGGCATGAAAGGCGGTCTCATGCCGGCTGCTGCGCCCGATCACCGGGATCTCGTCGGGCATGGCCGCCTCGATGCCCGCCCAGCCGCGGTTCACGATGGCGTCGCGCATGTGCGGAAACAGGTCTACCACCGTGCGTGCGCCCTCGGCCAGCGAGCGGAAATCCAGCTCGGTCCATTCGGCATCCCGGTCCACCCAAGCACGCCGTCCCCCGCCGATCAGCACGGTGCCGTTGGTACGCTGCTTGAAAGACAGCGCACGGCCCGTGCCCAGCACCACGGGATCCAGAAAGTGATCCATGCGCAGCGTGACGAGCATCATCGGACTGATGGGTAGCAGCGGCACCGGCTCGCCCCATTGCGCGGCGATGCGATCCGCCCACGCGCCCGCGCAATTCAGCACCTGCGGCGCGGTGTATACGCCGTCATCCGTCTCCACACGCCATTGCCCGTCCTGCCGCGCCACGCTTTGCACGCGCACGCCTTCCAGAAAGCGCGCGCCCAGGCTGGCGGCCTTCATGCGAAAGGCGAGGGTAGTGCGGTAGGGATCGGCCGCTCCGTCGTCCCGCGCGATCAGGCCGCCCTGCACGGTGGGCGCGATCGCGGGAATCAGGTCCAGCAGGTCTTCACGCGTGATCCACTGCTCGTGCGTGTAGCCGTGGTCCGTCATGGTCTTGAGCCGCGCGCGCAGCGTTTCGGCATCCGCCGCATTTTCGGCGACGCGCACCTGCCCGTGCTGCTCAAAGCCGCAATCGTCATCCACCAGCTCGCCGATGCGATACCAGAGTTCGCGCGAGGCCAGCGCCAGCGGCACTTCGGCCAGATGGCGCGACAGCGTGCGCACACCGCCCGCATTGACGCCGGAAGCGTGACGCCCCACGTAGTTCTTTTCGATGACCAGCGCGCGCACGCCGGCGCGCGCCAGATGCAGCGCGGCCGAGCTGCCATGCAGCCCGCCGCCGATGATGATGACTTCAGCCGCCCGCGGGTGAACGGTCATGGTGTCCACCCGTCACTTCTTCAGGCGGACAACGGCCTGGCGCGAATCGTCGGTCTGCGGCAGCGAAGCCAGTTCGCCCAGCGTGAGCGGTTTGGTCGGAAAACGCAGCCGGTAATAGCCCACTTCCTCGGTCGGCACGCCGCGTTCCTCGGCAATGATTTCCGACACGGTCAGGCCGCAGAAGCGGCCCTGGCACGGGCCCATGCCGCAGCGCAGGAAAGCCTTCATCTGGTTCGGCCCGCTGCAGCCCAGCTTGACGGTTTCGCGCACCTGCGCGGCGGTCACTTCCTCGCAGCGGCATACGATGGTGTCGCCCGTGGGCCGCCGGAACGCCTCCGGGGCCTTGTAGAGCGTGTCGAAGAATCCGCGGCCGCGCACGGCCTGCGCCAGCGCCGCGCGGGGCGCAGCGGCTTCGCTGTCGCGCTTGGCCGCATCGATGCGGCCCAGCAGATGCGCGGCCTGCAGAGCGGCCAGCCGGCCGCGGTGTTCGGCCGC
>JAEYVD010000599.1 GCA_023432075.1 Pseudomonadota bacterium
CGTCGAATGCCAGCGTGCCCAGCCCGGGCCAGTTGAAGACCATCTCGATCACCACGATGCCGCCGATCAGGCCGCCGAACTGCAGGCCCAGGTACGTGATCAGCGGAATGGCGCAATTGCGCAGCGCATGCTTGTACAGCACGATGCGTTCTTTCAGGCCCTTGCTGCGCGCCACCATGATGTACTGCGCGGACAGCGTTTCCAGCATCGTCGTGCGCACCAGGCGGATATTGGTGGCGCTGAGGATGATCGCCATCGTCAACGACGGCAGCACCAGGCTGGCCGGACCGCTCCAGCCGGATGGCGGCAACAGCGGGAAGGTGATCGACAGCAGCAGCACCAGCATCAGCGCCAGCCAGAAGTTGGGAAACGACAGCCCCACCAGCGACAGGATGCGGATGGCCTGATCGGTGGGCTTGCCGCGCTTGATCGCCGCCTGGATGCCGAGCGGCAGCGAAATCAGGATGGACGCGATGAGCGACGTGAAGGCCAGCATCAGCGTGGCCGGCAGGGCGTCGCCGATCAGCTTCGCAACCGGCGTGCCGCCCATGAAGCTGCGCCCGAAATCGCCGTGCAGCAGGCCTTGCATGTACGACAGGTACTGCTCGTGGAACGGCCGGTTCAAGCCGAGCGCCTGGCGGATGTTGGCCAGGTCCTGTTCGGTCACGCTGCCGGACCCCTGGCTGAGCATCAGCGCGGGGTCGCCGGTCAGGCGCACGGCATAAGAGACAAGCAGCGTCACGGCCACGATCACGAAGACCGCCTGCAACACGCGTTTGATGAGAAATCCGGTCATAAGGCGCCGCACCGGCTTGCGCCGTGGCGGGTCGGTAGTGTTAATGCTGCAACAAACATCGTCGATGTTTCAAAAGGGCACAGTCCCAGCGGGATGCCGCGGATCCGGCTCTGCCGGTCCGCAGGCATGCCCCTGGGGGAAGCGCGAAGCGCTCGGGGGGGACCTACTCTACGGCCGTCTCAAGGAAACGGAAGCGAATATCGCCCGGGACTTCCAGGTTCTTCACGCGCTTGTTCACGCCCACGATCGTGTTCAGGCTGTACAGCGGCAGTTCCAGCGCCTGGTCGGCCACGTACGCGGCGATCTCATGCAGCATCGCTTCGCGCTTTTTCACGTCATAGACCGTGCGTTGCGCTTCCAGCATGGCGTTGAGCTTGGGATCGTTGTCGTACGGATTCCACTTCTGGCCCGAGTGGTACATCAGGTACGCCGTGTTGTCGTAGTCGTACGTCCAGCCGCCCCACTGGTTCTGCCACATCTCGCCGGTCTTGCCGCCGGGAATGATGTCGTTGAGCAGCACGCCGGTTTCATACGGCTTGATGGTGGCGCGCACGCCCACGCCTTGCAGGTAGCCGGACACGGCTTGCGCGACTTCGCGGAAGTTCGAGTCGCTGCCGCGCACGTCGATCTGCACCGTGGCGCCCGGCTTCACGCCGGCGGCCGCCAGCAGCTTCTTGGCTTCGGCGGGATTGAAGGGCAGGGGCTTTTGCTCGGGGTTGTAGCCAAACGACTGCGGACCCTGGAAGCTGGCGATGGTCTTGGCCTGGCCCAGCAGGAGCTGCTTGACGATGGCGTCGCGATCAACCGCCATGATCAGCGCACGGCGCACGTCGCGGTGCTGCGTGATGCCGTTCTTGGTGTTGTAGCGCAGCGCGAAGGCCACCGGGCCGCCCGTGGAGATGACGTCGGCGTTGCCCGACTTCTTCACCGTTTCGATCAGGCCCAGCGGGATCAGCGTGGCGATGTCGATGCGGCCGGCCTGCAATTCGGCGACCTGCGTGCCGGGTTCGCCAATGAAGCGATACACCACTTTGTCCAGCTTGGGCTTGCCGCCCCAGTAGTCGTCGTTACGCGCCAGCGTCACGTTGACCTTGGGCTGGTAGCTGTCGAACTTGAACGGGCCGGTGCCGACCGGATGCGTGTTGAAGTTGTCTTCGCCCTTTTCCGTGATGTACTTGGGCGGCACGATCATCGCGCCGTAGCCCGCCAGCTTCGTCAACAGCACGGGATCCGGCTGCTTCAGGATGAAGTCGACCGTGTACGGGTCCACCACCTTGACCTCGCCGATCGAGTCGTAGTTGGACTTCTGCGGGCCCTTCGCGCCCTCCGCGCCCAGCAGGCGGTCGAACGTGAACTTGACGGCCTCGGCGTTGAAGGGCTCGCCGTTATGGAACTTGACGCCTTCGCGCAGCTTGAAGCGCAGGCGCTTGTTGTCGTCCAGGTATTCCCAGCTGGTGGCAAGGCCCGGCTGCAGCTTCAGGTCGGCGCCGCGCATGGTCAGGCCGTCGTACAGGTTGCTGCCGACCGAACCCCAGAAGGTCACGAACGTGTCGATCGGATCCCAGCTTCCCGGATCCTGGTTGATGGCCACGTTGAGCGTGCCGGCGGCGTGCGCCGTCGACAGGGGCATCGCGGCGGCAAGGGCCAGCGTCAGCGCGGTGGCGGAGAGGGTGGTGCGAAGGAATGGCATGGTCGCCTCCAGGGACGGGAAATCGGGTCGGACCGACGGATATAAGGGGTTTCAGGCGGCGCGGGCGACCTGGTGGCCGGGCGCGAACTCAAAAAGAGGAACGATCGCGGGTTCATCGCCCACGCGGCGCACCGGGCTGGGGATCTCGCCCTCGATCAGGGAAGTGTCGATGTGGCGGCCGGGCTCGGCCACCGGGACGGCTGCCAGCAGCTTGCGCGTGTAGGCGTGCTGCGGCGATTCGAAGATCTGGCGGCGGGTGCCCAGTTCGACGATCTGGCCCAGATACAACACCGCGACACGGTGACTCACCTTTTCCACCACCGCCATGTCGTGCGTGATGAACAGGTACGACAGACCGCGATCCTTTTGCAGATCCATCAGCAGGTTCAGGATCTGCGCCTGAATCGACACGTCCAGCGCCGACACGGACTCGTCCGCGATCACGACCTTCGGATTCAGGGCCAGGGCGCGCGCAATGCAGATGCGCTGGCGCTGGCCGCCCGAGAACTCGTGCGGATAGCGCTGCGCCATTTCCGGCGGCATGCCCACGCGCTCGAGCAGTTCGGCCACGCGGCGTTCGGCATCCTTGCCCTTGGCCACGCCGTGCACCAGCAGCGGCTCCATGATCGAGAAGCCCACGGTCACGCGCGGATCCAGCGACGCGAACGGGTCCTGGAACACGAACTGGATGTCGCGGCGCAGGGACTGCAGTTCGCTGTTCTTCAGGCGCACGATGTCGCGGCCGCCGAAGCGGATCTCGCCGCCCTGGCTTTCCACCAGGCGCAGCAGCGAGCGGCCGGTCGTGGACTTGCCGCAGCCGGACTCGCCGACCAGCGACAGGGTCTCGCCCGGATACAGATCGAAGCTGACCTTTTCCACGGCGTGCACGCGGCGCTGGACGCGGCTCATGATGCCGCCGCGCAGGTCAAAGCGCGTCACCAGGTTGCGCACGCTCAGGATGGGCTCGCGCTTGCCGGTGGGCACTTCCTGCGTGCTGACGGCGCCGGCCTCGGCCACGGGCTGGGCCTTGCCATCGACCTGCAGCAGCGGGAAGCGCGCGGGCAGGTCCGTGCCCTGCATGGCGCCCAGCTTGGGCACCGCCGACAGCAGCGCCTTGGTGTAGCTGTGCTCGGGCGCGGCAAACACGCGGTCCGACGGGCCTTCCTCGACCTTGTCGCCGCGGAACATGACCAGCACGCGGTCGGCCACTTCGGCCACCACGCCCATGTCGTGGGTGATAAACACCACGCCCATGTGCATTTCATCTTGAAGCTGGCGGATGAGCTGCAGGATCTGGGCCTGGATCGTCACGTCCAGCGCGGTGGTCGGTTCGTCGGCGATCAGCAGCGCCGGCTTGCAGGCCAGCGCCATGGCGATCATCACGCGCTGGCGCATGCCGCCCGACAGTTGATGGGGGTAGCGGTCCAGCACCGACTTGGCTTCGGGAATGCGGACCTGTTCCAGCATGCGCAGCGCTTCGGCACGCGCCGAGGCGCCATCCATGCCCTGGTGCTCGCGGATCGATTCGGCGATCTGGTCACCGGCCGTGAACACCGGATTCAAGGAGGTCATCGGCTCCTGGAAAATCATCGCCATGTCGGCGCCACGCACATCGCGCATCACGCGCTGGCTGGCATTGGCCAGGTCGATCACCGAGCCGTTGCGCCGGCGCAAGGCCCTGCTGCCCTGGGCGCTGCGGCCACCGCCATGTTCCACCAGGCGCATCAGCGCCAGCGACGTCACCGATTTGCCCGAACCCGATTCGCCCACGATGGCCAGGGTCTCGCCCCGGTCCACATGAAACGACAGATTGCGCACGGCTTCGACCGTGCGCTCCGAACCCACGAAGCGCACCGTCAGGTCGTCGACCTGGACCACGCGGTTATCCGGCAGCGCCAGGCTGTTTGCGCGATCAACCATCTCTTCTCATTCCCAAAATAAACCTACTGATCCAAACCGCCGCTCATCGGTAGATGGCGGTTACCGGCTTCTCGCCAACGCGGGCGTAACCCCGGTACATGCCTTCCGTGTTGAACGGCAAGGCCACATTGCCCTGGGCGTCGACGGCCACCAGGCCGCCCTTGCCGCCGATGGTGGGCAGTTTTTCCATCACGACGCGGTCCGCCGCCGCTTCCAGCGAGGCGCCGCAGTATTCCATCTGGGCCGCGACGTCGTACGCGGCGACCATGCGGATGAACATCTCGCCCGTGCCCGTGGTGGACACGGCGCAGGTCTTGTTGCTGGCATAGGTGCCGGCGCCGATCAGGGGCGCATCGCCCACGCGGCCGACCTGCTTGTTGGTGATGCCGCCCGTGGAGGTGGCGGCGGCCAGGTTGCCCTGGGCATCGACGGCCACTGCACCCACGGTGCCGAACTTCTTGTCGGCGTCCAGCGGATCGGCGGGCGCGGGCTGGCCGCGCGCGACCATGGCCTGGCCGTCGTGATCCAGCACGGCGGCGTCCGGCGTTTCGCGCTGCACGCGCAGCAGTTGCTCGCGGCGGGCCTCGGTCGAGAAGTACGACGGGTCGACAAGTTCCACGCCTTCCTGGGTGGCGAAGGCTTCGGCGCCCTCGCCCACGAAGAACACGTGCTTGCTGTTTTCCATGACCTTGCGCGCGGCAAAGATCGGATTGCGCACGCGGTTCACATTGGCGATGGCGCCGGAACGTAGCGTGGCGCCGTCCATGATGGCGGCGTCCAGTTCATGGGTACCGGCGCTGGTGAACACGGCGCCGTGGCCGGCGTTGAACAGCGGGCAATCCTCGAGCAGGCGCACGGCCTCGGTAACGGCGTCCAGGGCGCTGCCGCCCTTGGCCAGCACGGCCTGGCCGGCGGTCAGGATCGACTCCAGCGCCGCGAGGTATTCCTGTTCTTTCTCGGCAGACATGGCCGCGCGGGACATCGCGCCGGCGCCACCGTGAATGGCAATCACGGGTTGAATCATCGTTTACCTACTCCATGGATGAGCCACGGCATCACGGACTGGGTCACCCCAGCGGCGGCCGCAACAGAATTCTTGGCCCGATAGGCCACCGCCGCGGACAGCGCTTCGATGAGCCCCAACGCGGCGGTTTCGGAATTGGGAATGAGCTGGCGGGCCGAGAAGGCGTACAGCACGACGGACGCCGTGGGCGCCAGCGGCGAGGTGGGCTTGTCTGTCAGCACCAGCACCGGCACCCCGGCCTGCTTGGCCGCGCCGGCCAGCGTCACGGTGTCGGCCAGGTAGCGCGGAAAGCCGATGGCGATCACCAGGTCGTTGCTGGTCATGCGCGACATCTGGCGCGCCGCATGCGACACGCCGCCGGGACCGGCCAGCGATTCGACGGAGTGCAGGTGCATGCACAGGCCGCGCTGCAAGAGGCCGGCGAGGAACCCGCTGGCGCCGAAACCGATGATGAAGACGCGCTCGGCGGCCAGGATGGCGTCGACCGCCTGTTCACAGGCCGCGGAATCCAACGCCTGCAGGTTGCGCTGCGCGTTGCGGATGTCTTCTTCGAGGGTCGCGGCAAAGATCTGGACGGCGCTGGCCGAGTGCGCCAGTTCGGTGCGCAGCTTCTCGACGGGTTCCAGCGCCGCTTCGAAGCCGCGGGCCAGTTCGGCGCGGAATTGCGGGTAGCCGGGCAGATCCAGGGCACGCGCAAACCGGTTGGCCGTGGCGACCGACACGCCCACTGCCGCCGCGAATTCGTCGATGGTCATGGTGGCGACTCGGAACTGGTGCGCCAGCACGTACTCGGCCATCTTGTGCTGGGTCCGGCTCAGCGCGGGCTGGGCCCGGGCGATCCGATCAGCGATCGTAATGGCGGACTTGGTCATCGAACAACTTGGTGGAAATCAGGCGGCGGGTTTATGTAAATCTGTTTACACACAAATTTTAGTTAAGAAAATAGATTTTCATACTAAGGGTATACCCGTGAATAGATGTAACAGTCGGACCCAAAAATCGGGGCCGGTTTGCGTTACGCTTGTTGCCCTGATTTTTGTCCCGCTATCTGGAATGACCCGCATGACGCCCGACTGGACTTGCAAGCCCCACGCCGACCTGACCCTCGCCGAGCTTTACGCCATCCTGCGACTGCGCTCAGAGATATTCGTGGTGGAACAGAACTGCGTGTTCCTGGACATCGACGGCAAGGACCTGCAAGGCCAGACCGAACACCTCATGGCGTGGCATGACGGCGAACTGGCGGCCTATTGCCGCCTGCTTGAGCCGGCGCTGAACGACGGCCGCGCCATCATCGGCCGCGTGATCACCGCCCCCGCCGCCCGCGGCACGGGCCTGGGCCACGAACTCATGCGCCGCGCTAAGGAAGCCGTGCAGCGTCTGTGGCCGGATCAGCCCGTATACCTGGGCGCGCAGGCACGATTGAAGGGTTATTACGGCGGCCACGGCTTCGTGCCGGTCACCGAGGAATACATGGAAGACGGCATCCCGCATGTGGGGA
>JAEYVD010000612.1 GCA_023432075.1 Pseudomonadota bacterium
AGTACCTGTTTTCCTCGCAGTCCGCGATCCTGTGGATGAGCGCGCTGTTTGCGCTGTCGATGGTGTGCTACTGGATCGGCCTGTTCAGCCCGACCGCCGCCTGGCTGGGCACGGCGCTGAGCTGGGGAGCGGTGTTCGCCGGCGTCACCGGTCTGCTCGTGCGTTGGCGCGAGGGCCATCTGATGGGTCCGGACCTGGGCCATATCCCGGTCAGCAACCTGTACGAAGTCTTCGTCCTGTTCTCGCTCATCACCGCGCTCTTTTACCTGTACTACGAACGCAAGTACGCCACGCGCGCGCTGGGCGGGTTCGTGATGCTGGTGGTGACCTCGGCCGTTGTGTTCCTGCTGTGGTATTCGTTCACGCGCGACGCGGGGCAGATCCAGCCGCTGGTGCCTGCGCTCAAGAGCTGGTGGATGAAACTGCACGTGCCCGCCAACTTCATCGGCTATGGCACGTTCTCGCTGGCGGCGATGGTGGGCTTCGCGTATCTGGTCAAGCAACATGGGCACACGACCTCGTGGGCCAAGCTTGCGCCGCTGTTCATCCTGGGCGTGCTGCTGTGCGCCGAGCCCATGGTGTTTCGCACCGACGGCCTGTCGGCGACCTGGATGCTGTACTTCGGCGTGGGGGCCGTGATCGTGGGCGCCATCCTGCTGGGCCGCCGCCGCATTGCGGATGCGCTGCCGTCGCTGGAAGTGCTGGACGACATCATGTATCGCGCCATCGCGATCGGGTTTGCCTTCTTTACCGTCGCCACCATCTTGGGCGCGCTGTGGGCGGCCGATGCGTGGGGTGCGTATTGGCAGTGGGATCCCAAGGAAACCTGGGCGCTGATCGTCTGGCTGAACTACGCGGCATGGCTGCACATGCGCCTCATCAAGGGCCTGCGTGGCGCGATGGCGGCTTATTGGGCGCTGTTGGGCCTGCTGATCACGGGCTTTGCCTTCCTGGGCGTGAACATGTTCCTGTCGGGCCTGCACTCGTACGGCCAGCTCTGAGCCCGCGCCATCGCGGTGTACAAAAAAGGCCCCTGCATGCAGGGGCCTTTGTGTATTGCGGTGCGCCGTTTCAGGGAAGCAGCGATTCGCCTCGGAGCTGATCGGCCAGCGTTTCGCGCTGACGCACGACGTAGTATTTGTCGCCGTCGACCATGACCTCGGCCGGGCGGCCGCGCGAGTTGTAGTTGCTGGCCATGGTCATGCCGTAGGCGCCGGCCGATTCCACCGCCAGCACGTCGCCCTGGCGGATCGCCAGCAGGCGCTGTTTTGCCAGCCAGTCGGCGCTCTCGCAGACGGGGCCGACGATGTCGTATTCGGCGGTGTCGCCGGCGCGCGGGTGCAGCGGCTGTACGCCGTGAAAGGCCTCGTAGAGCGCCGGGCGCAGCAAGTCGTTCATGGCCGCGTCGACGATGGCGAAATTGCGGGCTTCGGCGTGCTTGATGTACTGGACGGTGGTGAGCAGCATGCCGGCATTGCCGACGAGCGAGCGTCCCGGTTCCAGCACCAGCTGCAGATGCCCCTGACCGCGCGCGTTCAAACGCTCGAAGACGCGGTCCAGCAGGGCGCGGGGCGACGGCGGCGTCTCGTCCATGTAGCGGATGCCCAGTCCACCGCCCAAGTCCAGGTGTTCGATCCGGATGCCCGCCTGTTCCAGGCCTTCGATCAGGTCCAGCAGCTTTTCTAGCGCGTCGAAGTAGGGACTGATGTCGGTAAGCTGCGAGCCGATATGGCAGTCCACGCCGACAATTCGAAGTCCGGGCAGCGACTGTGCGGTGCGGTAGGCATCCAGGGCTTGGCCGATGGCGATGCCGAATTTGTTTTCTTTCAGGCCGGTCGAGATGTACGGATGTGTGCGGGCGTCGACGTCCGGGTTCACGCGCAGCGACACGGGGGCGCACATGCCCATGTTCGCGGCGACGTCCGACAAACGGTGCAGTTCGTCCACCGATTCGACATTGAAGCACTTCACGCCGGCGAGCAGGGCGTCGCGCATTTCCCAGGCCTGCTTGCCCACCCCCGAGAACACGATTCGCGATGCGTCCGCGCCCGCGGCAAGCGCACGATGCAGTTCGCCGCCCGACACGATGTCAAAGCCGGCGCCCAACCGGGCGAATTCACCCAGCACCGCCAGGTTGGAATTGGCCTTCATGCCGTAGCAGACAAGCACCGGACGTTGGCCGATGGCGCTGCAATAGGATTGCCACGCGGCCTTTAGCGCCGCGCGGGAGTAGACGTAAAGGGGCGTTCCCAACCGTTCGGCCAGATGGTCAAGCGGCACATCTTCGGCGTACAACACATTATTGCGGTACTGGAAGTAGGGGTGGCCGGCCAATTCTGGCGGGGTGGGGAACGGGGGCGTCATGGGAGGGACGGGGCCGGAGGGATCTGCGCAGGCGGCGGGTTTTGCTGCGTGCGGGCCGGCGCCTTGCCTTCAGAGGGCGGAGGCATGAAGAGCGGCCCCTTGTACCCGCAGGCCGCCACCATGCCGGTCGCCAGGAGCGTGGCTACAATGCGAAGAGCCATGCGGCTGTATGCCAATTGGAACACTGGGAACTCCGTAATTCTTGCAGGCTCGATTATGACCGAAACCGAATTTCTTGCGTTGATCGACCAGGTGCTGGACAGCATCGAAAGCCAGGCCGATGACTGGGCGGCTTCGCTCGACGTCGATGTGGAAACCAGCCGCAGCGGCAATGTGCTGACCATGGTTTTCGAGGACAACACCCACGTCGTGGTGAACAGCCAGGCTGCCATGCAGGAGCTGTGGGTCGCCGCGCGCAGCGGCGGCTTTCACTACCGCTACGATGGCCAGCACTGGAACGATACCCGGGGCGGACCGCAGTTGCCGGACGCCTTGTCCCAGATCTGCTCGGCTGCCGCCGGCGTCCCCGTGACGATCCGGCTGTAAAAAAAGGCCGGCCCGATGGGCCGGCCTTTCTGCATCAGAAGGGAATCTTCTGCGACCAGGGCGTGGCGGTCTGCGTGCCCACGCCCGGCGCGACCTTGATCCGGGTGTCTTCGCCGGAGCCGCTGGTGAGGCCGTTCAGGAATTCACCCAGCGTGTCGGCTTCCGGCAGTCCCAGACGGGCCACTGCCTGTCCGGGCGGGAACTCGGAGAAGTAGAACTCGCCGTTTTCCACGAGCAGGCCGTCCGGACGCGGGCGCTGCTTTTCTTCCGGCACGCCTTTGAGCACGCTCTGCATGTAATCCACCCAGATCGGCATGGCCACGCCGCCGCCGGTTTCGCGCGAACCCAGCGACTTGGGCTGGTCAAAGCCCAGCCAGGCGGTCGCGGCCAGCGTGGGCGTATAGCCCGAGAACCAGGCGTCCACGGATTCGTTGGTCGTGCCCGTCTTGCCGGCGATGTCGCCGCGCTTGAGCAATGCACGCGCACGCGCCGCAGTGCCGTACGTGGTGACGCCGCGCAGGATGTCGTCCATGACCCAGGCGGTGCGCGGGTCGATGGCGCGGGCTGCGGCGTCGCCAGCGACAACCGGCTTGGACTGCAT
>JAEYVD010000653.1 GCA_023432075.1 Pseudomonadota bacterium
GAGCACACCAGACGGGTTTCACGGCCCGTCAGGTATTTGGCGTCGCCATCGTGCCAATCGCCATACCCATATTGGATCGACGCATCGAAATCGAGCTCGGTGCTTTTGTAATCCGCCACGCTGTAGCGCACGAAATTAATGGAGATATCCGGGTTGACCTCGCGGAACGTTTTTAAGCGCGGAAACAGCCATTGCGCCGCAAAGGTGGGCGCGGCCGAGACGTTCAAGGATTTTGCCGACTGCTGCGTCGCCATGACCTGTGATGTGGCGCTTTCGAGCGTATGCAGGGCCGGCCGGATCAGGCTGAGATAGGTGGCGCCCATGCGCGTGAGCTGCAGCCCGTTGGTGCCCCTGATGAACAGCGCGTGTCCCAGGTAGCTTTCCAGCGTGGCGATATGCCGGCTGATGGCGCTTTGCGTGACGAACAGTTCCTTGCCCGCCTTGGAAAACGACAAGTGCCGGGCCGCCGCGGAGAATGCGTTTAACTCAGAAAGGGTGGGGCAGCGACGTCTCATAGGGGGGTATGAGTAATGCTCATAAGGCTGTTCAAATTTGTGTCGAACGCATAGGGGGAGACCCGGTATCGGACCCCCGAATTGTACCGGTAGAGTTCGGCATGCCGTGATTTCCCGGCGTTTTGAACTGTTTACGTGGTCGATTTATGAAGCCGGTTGTCATCAAGAATTGCAGGATCCTCAATACCCGAACCCTGGCGCTCGAAGCCGCCGCGACCGTGCTGGTCGAGGATGGCGTGATCACCCGCATCGGCGCCGATGAACCGGCTGCCACAGATGCGCAGGTGGTGG
Source organism: Pseudomonadota bacterium (assembly GCA_023432075.1). Classification (GTDB taxonomy): domain Bacteria; phylum Pseudomonadota; class Gammaproteobacteria; order Burkholderiales; family Burkholderiaceae_B; genus Achromobacter. The sequence goes on from JAEYVD010000653.1 coordinate 807, forward strand.
ACGCCAAGGGCATGACCCTGATGCCCGGCATGATCGACTGCCACGTGCACGTCGTGGCGTCGTCGTTCAACCTGGGCCGCGTCGCGTCCCTGCCCAACGCGCTGGCGCTGCTGCGCGCGCTGCCCATCATGCAGGGCATGCTGGACCGCGGCTTCACCTCCGTGCGCGACGCGGGCGGCGCGGACTGGGCGCTGGCGCAGGCCGTGCTCGACGGCACCATCGACGGCCCGCGCCTGTTCTGCTCGGGCAAGGCCTTGTCGCAGACCGGCGGCCACGGCGACTTCCGCCAGCGCAACGACGAGCTTGATCCGTGCCCCTGCTCGGTCAAGATCGGCAACATCGGCCGCGTGGTCGACGGCGTGGACAACTGCCGCCTGGCCGTGCGCGAGGAAATCCTGAAGGGCGCCACGCAGATCAAGGTCATGGCGTCTGGCGGCGTGGCCTCGCCCAACGATCCCATCCAGAACCTGGGCTTCTCCGAGGCCGAGCTCATCGCCATCGTCGAAGAGGCCAATAACGCCAGCACCTACGTGATGGCCCACGCCTACACCCCGCGCGCCATCACGCGCGCCGTGCGCTGCGGCGTGCGCACCATCGAGCACGGCAACCTCGTCGACCGCGAGGCCGCCGAGGTCATGAAGGAACATGGCGCCTACATGGTGCCCACGCTGATCACCTACGAAGGCCTGGCCAACGACGGCGAGCGCTACGGCCTGCCGCTGGACTCGGTCAAGAAGATCGCCACCGTGCGCACGCAAGGCCTGACCGCGCTGGAGATCCTGGACGAAGTCGGCGTGAAGATGGGCTACGGCAGCGACCTGCTGGGCGAGACCCACTACATGCAGTCCGATGAACTGGTGCTGCGCAGCCGCGTGCTGGGCAATGCCAAGGTCATCCAGCAGGCGACCCTGATCGGCGCCGAGATCCTGAACCAGGAAGGCCTCTTGGGCGAAGTTTGCGAAGGCGCCTACGCCGACCTGCTGCTGATCGATGGCAATCCGCTGGACGATATCGAACTGCTGACCAAGCCCGATTCGATCAAGCTCATCATGAACCGCGGCCTGCTGCACAAGAACGCCTGCTGACGGTCCCCTTCCTTTTATCTCCGGAACTTCCCCATCATGTTTTCCGTATCCGACCGCCTGGAGCGGTTGCCCTTCAGCAGCTTTCATTTCCGGCTGCTGTTGATCGGCGGCCTCGGGCTCGCCTTTGAGGCGCTGGACGCCGGCATCATCGCCTTCATCATTCCCTCGCTGCGCACGCAGTGGGGCCTGACCACCGGCCAGATTGGCTGGATCGCCAGCAGCACGTACGTCGGCTTCCTGGTCGGCGCGCTGTTCTCCGGCATCCTGGGCGACCGGTACGGCCGCAAGAAGATCATGATGTGGGCGCTGCTGCTGTTCTGCGTCGCCACGTTCTTCAACGCCTTTGCGCGCAACTATCACGAGTTCTACATCCTGCGCATGATCGCCGGCATCGGCATGGGCGCGGAAGGCGCCATCATCGCGCCGTACCTGGCCGAGTTCGTCAGCAGCAAGTACCGCGGCCGTTTCACCGGCGCGCTGGCGGGATTTTTCTCGTTCGGCTTCGTGATGTCGGCGCTGCTGGGCTACTTCATCGTGCCGATGAGCGACGACGGCTGGCGCTACATCATGATCATCGCTTCGGTGCCGGTCGTGTTCCTGCTGTGGTGGCGCAAGTCGCTGTTCGAGTCGCCCCGCTGGCTTGAACACACCGGCCAGACTGCCGAGGCCAACCGCATCTGCGAAGCCATCGAAGCCGAAGTGCAGCAAAGCACCGGCCGCCCGCTGCCCACGCCGGTGGCAACCCGCAAGGCTGCGTCCTCGCCCGCGGACCAGCAGACCGCCATGGCCAAGCTGGCGTCGCTGTTCTCCAAGCAATACCTGGGCACGACCGCGCTGGTGTGGGTGTTCTGGATCACCGTGCTGTTCTGCTACTACGCCTTCCTGGTGTGGATTCCCAGCCTGCTGGTCGAGCGCGGCTTCACCATTACCAAGAGCTTCTCGTACACGATCCTGATCTACCTGTCGCAGATCCCGGGCTACTTTTCGGCCGCGTACTTCAACGACAAGATCGGCCGCAAGTACACGATCCTGGCGTACATGCTGCTGTCGTGCCTGTCGGCGCTGGGCCTGGCGCTGGCTAGCGGCGAGCATCAGATCATCATGCTGAGCATGCTGCTGTCCTTCGGCATGAATGGCGTGATCGCCGGTCAATACACCTACACCGCCGAAATCTATCCCACGTCGATCCGTGCGACCGGCATGGGCGCGGCCTCCGCCTTTGCCCGCATCGGCTCCATTGCATCGCCGACCATCGTCGGCGTGGCGTATCCGGTCCTGGGCTTTGGCGGCGTGTTCGCCATGATGACCGCTATCTTGCTGGTCGGCGGTCTGGGCATCCTGTTCTACGGCAAGAACACGCGTGGCGTCGTGCTCGAGGAAATCAACGCATGACCAAGGCCTCCGCATTCCACGCGTTGGCTGGCCACGCCCAGGATCTGGCGCTGGCCGGCAGCCGGCAGGCGCAGTGGGGCGTGATCTCCAACCTGCTGCAAGACTGCTTTGGCCACAAGCTGTTCACGGCGCTGCTGTACTTGCAGGACCACAAGCTGATGAAGCGCCTGCACACCTCGGACGACACCATCAGTCCGCTCGGCGGCTTCAAGGCCACCGGCAACGGCCCGTGGTCGCGGCTGGTGCTGGAAGAAGGGCGCCTGTATGTCGCCAGCAATGAAGACGACGTGCGCACTGTGTTCTCGGAAGCGCCGATGCTGATCGAGCGCGGGCTGCAGTCGGCGTTCAACATTCCGGTGCGGCACGCGGGGCGGGTGATCGGCTCGCTGAACATGCTGGCCGCGCGTCATGCCTACGACGATATCGATCCGGATCTGGCGGCGGTCGTGGCTGGGTTGTGCGCGCCCGTGTTCATCGAGGCGATGCAGGACGCGGCGTCCGCGGCAGCTAGCGTGGATCGGTCCGCGTTGGACAGCGTGTGAGCCGCGTAATTTGAGTATCCGTCCCGGTGCGGGACGATGTTTGCGGGCCGCTTTCGAAGCGGCCCTTTTTTCGTCCGGAAACAGGGACAGCCCCGATTTTGCACAATGTTGCGGGAACTGGTCTGAATTGTTGCGTGTTACCGCGTTTTTGCAAGAGGGGGAGCGAGCTTTAGAAGTCTTTCGATGTGCGAGCTTGCGCGACGTCAAGAGAATGGTCGCTTTTTTTCGTGGCGGTTCGGCGTTGCTGCACTTGGCTGGCATCTGGC
>JAEYVD010000664.1 GCA_023432075.1 Pseudomonadota bacterium
TGCTGCCGCAACTGGCGGCGGAATTCGGCACCACCACCGGCCAGGCCGCGCGCGCCGTCACGGCCTTTGCCGTGGCCTATGGCGTGCTGCAGATGTTCTTCGGTCCGGTGGGCGACCGCTACGGCAAGTATCGTGTCGTCAGCGTGGCCACCGTGGCGTGCGCGTTGGGCAGCGCTGGCGCCGTCATGGCCGAATCGCTCGACATGCTGGTGTTCTGCCGCGCGCTGTCGGGGGCCGCAGGCGCGGGCATCGTGCCCCTGTCCATGGCCTGGATCGGCGACAACGTCCCATATGAGCGCCGGCAGGCGACGCTGGCGCGCTTTCTGACCGGCACCATCCTTGGCATGTCGGCCGGCCAGCTTGCGGGCGGCCTGTTTGCCGATACCGTCGGCTGGCGCTGGGCGTTTGTGGCGCTGGTGGCCGGCTATCTGATTGTGGGCGTGCTGCTGCACCTGGAGGTGCGGCGCCAGCGAGCGGCTGGCTTCGCGCAGGTCGATCCGGGGGCGGCCCGCCAGGGATTCGTGGCGCAGGCGCGGCTGGTGCTGAGCGCGCCGTGGGCGCGCGTGGTGCTGGCGACGGTGTTCATCGAAGGGCTGCTGGTGTTCGGCGCGCTTGCGTTCGCGCCGTCGTACCTGCACGAGCGCTTCGATATTTCGCTGACCGCCGCCGGCGCGCTGGTGGCCGTGTATGCGGTGGGCGGACTGATCTATACGGTTGTCGCGGGCCGCATCCTCAAGCGGCTCGGCGAGCGCGGTCTGGCCGTCGCGGGCGGGCTGGTGCTGGGCGTGGCGTTCCTGTCGTACTGGCTGGGACCGGTCTGGATATGGAGCCTGGGGGCGAGCGTGCTGGCGGGCTTCGGCTACTACCTGCTGCACGCCACGCTGCAGACTAACGCAACACAGATGGTGCCGTCCGCGCGTGGCACGGCGGTGGCGTGGTTTGCGTCGTGCCTCTTCATGGGACAGGCGGCCGGCGTGGCGCTGGCGGGGGCCGTGGTGGACGAGATCGGCGCGGCGGCGCTATTCGGCGGTTCGGCCGTGCTGCTGCCGCTGCTGGGGGCGTTCTTTGCCCGGGCGCTGAAGGCGAGGGCCGCGATGCAGCGGGCGTGAACGGCGTTGGCGTCATGCCGGATTGAAAACACAAGGGCCTTTTCATCATTGGAGGAAAAGGCCCTTCTTATGCAGGTGTCAGACACCCGGGTTTAAATCGCCGACAGCCGCTTGAGCACCGTTTCCTTGCCCAGCAGCGCCAGCACCGCATCCACCGCAGGCGTCTGCGTCTGGCCGGTGACAGCCACGCGCAGCGGGATGGCCAGTTGCGGCATCTTCAGGTCGCGGTCGGCCAGCACGCCCTTGATGAGCGCGGACAGCGCCTCGCGCGTCCATTCCGCATCTTGAGCGCGCTGCGCGAAGTCGGCCAGCGCTTCGCGGGCGGGGGCGGTCAGGTGCTGCTCTGCCAGGTCGGCCGGTGCGCCCTTGAATTCGCCGCAGAACAGCATGGCGCCGTCGGCCAGTTGCTCCAGCGTTTCGGCGCGGTCCTTCAAGAGGCCCATGACGCCCGGCAGGTCGATCTTTTCGGGATAACCGCCGCGCGACGCGACGCGCGTGGCCACGCGCTCGGCCAGTTCGGCGTTGTCCATCTGCTTGATGTAATGGGCGTTGACCCAGTTCAGCTTCTTGGGATCCCACTGCGAAGCGGACTTGGACAGGTGCTTGGTGTCGAACCAGGACACGAGCTGGTCGCGCGAGAAGAGCTCGTCGTCGCCGTGGCTCCAGCCCAGGCGGGCCAGGTAGTTGATCATGGCCTCGGGCAGGTAGCCCTCGTTGTCGTACTCCATGACGTTGACCGCGCCATGGCGCTTGGACAGCTTTTCGCCGTCGGGGCCCAGGATCATCGGCACGTGGCCGTATTCGGGCGGCGTGGCGCCCAGCGCGCGCAGGATGTTGATCTGCCGGGGCGTGTTGTTGACGTGGTCATCGCCGCGCAGCACGTGCGTGATGCCCATGTCCCAATCGTCGACCACGACGCAGAAGTTGTAAGTCGGCGTGCCGTCGGGACGCGCGATGATCAGGTCGTCGAGCTCGGTGTTGTCGAAGCTGATCGTGCCCTTGACCATGTCGTTCCAGGACGTGGCGCCGTCCTGGGGATTCTTGAAGCGCACCACCGGCTTGCGGCCTTCGGGGATGGCGGGCAGCGTCTTGCCCGGTTCCGGGCGCCAGGTGCCGTCATAGCGCGGCTTGTCGCCACGGGCGCGGGCGGCCTCGCGCATGGCTTCGACTTCCTCGGGCGAGCTATAGCAGTGGTAGGCGGTGCCGGCGGCCAGCATCTGGGCCACGACTTCGCGGTACCGGTCCATGCGCTGCATCTGGTAGAAGGGGCCCTCGTCCGGCTGCATGCCCAGCCATTCCATGCTGTCCAGGATGGCTTGCACCGCTTCCGGCGTGGACCGCTCGACGTCCGTGTCCTCGATGCGCAGCACGAAGGTGCCCTTGTGATGGCGCGCGAAGGCCCAGGAGAACAGCGCGGTGCGCGCGCCGCCCAAATGCAGGAAAC
>JAEYVD010000681.1 GCA_023432075.1 Pseudomonadota bacterium
TGCGCGACGGCCTGGGCATCATCCAGCGCTCCGAAGACATCGAATCCCTGGCCGCCAGCGTCTCCGACACCGACGACGTCTTCATGGTCCCCGCCTTCGCCGGCCTGGGCGCCCCCCACTGGGACCCTTATGCCCGCGGCACCCTGGTCGGCCTGACCCGCGGCACCACCCGCGCCCACATCGCCCGCGCCACGCTGGAATCCATCGCCCTGCAAAGCGCCGAACTGCTCACCTGCATGAACGCCGACAGCGGCATCGCCCTGACGGAACTGCGCGTCGACGGCGGCGCCGCCCGCAACGACCTGCTGATGCAGATGCAGGCTGACATCCTGGGCGTTCCCGTTGTCCGCCCCCGGGTTCCCGAATCCACCGCCCTGGGCGCGGCGGGTCTGGCAGGCTTGGCCGTTGGTTTCTGGTCGAGCCAGGATGAATTTGCCTCCAAGTGGCAAGCCGAACGCACGTTCAACCCGACCTGGCCGGAATCTGTCCGGGAAGCGCGGATGAAGCGGTGGCGGCAGGCCGTGGAATTGTCGAAAGGCTGGTCGGCTGGGGCGGGCAAGTAAGGCTCTCGAGCAGGATTGCAAGGGCACCGCGCCGGATGGCAACGGCGGGGCAACGATGACACCTCCACCTGCCCGCGCAGATCGATTCGATCGTTCCGAGCAACTCGCAAGAACAGGTCAGTTTTCTTCATTATTAAAACTCTTCTGATTTACGAGCGATATCGGCGGCTTTTAAAAACGGTAGTGCCGACTGGCACCAACGACGACCATCGCGGTCTGTCGCTACCGGAAGCCCGCCATGCCCACCCAATCCGATCTGCGCTTCACCTTTACCGTCGGCGACAAATCGTTTGAGGTCGTCGAATTCACGTTGCAAGAAGGGTTGTCCGAAACCTTTCTGCTCCACGTAGACCTGGCCAGCGCCCAATCGTCCATCGACTTCGGCCAAGTGCTGGACCGCGCCGCGCTGCTGACCATCTGGCATGCGGACACGCCTGTCCGGTACGTGCACGGCGCGGCTTCCTCCTTTGTTCAGGGTGATACAGGCTTTCGGCGCACGCGCTATTCGGCCGTCGTCGAGCCGCTTCTGACGCGCTTGAAGTTCAGTTCCGACTGGCGCATCTTTCAAGGCATCACGGTGCCACAGATCGCCGAAGCCGTACTCAAGGCGCATGGCGTCAACCTGAACTACGAACAGCGGAGCACCACCGAACACCAGACCCGCGAATACTGCGTCCAAGCTGACGACATCGATTACCACTTCATCGAGCGCATCATGCGCGAGGAAGGCTTCTTCTATTCCTTCCGTCATGGCCTCGACGGCCATCAGCTTGTCCATAGCGATCGCCTGTTCATCCACGGCCGCAAGGAGACGGTGGGCAATGACGAACAGGTGAACATCGGCCAGGACCGGCGGCACGACATCGGGCGGCATGACTTTCTGACGGTGGGACGTAATCACACCATCCACACTGGCAAGGATCGCACCGAGAACGTGGGCAACAACCGCCGCGACAAGACTGCGACCAGTCACTGGGTGAGTATTGGCGGGCACCAGGAACAGACTGTGGAGGGGCATTCGGAGCTTCAGGCCGGGCAGGCGATCCGGCAGCGCACGAAGGCTTATGAGGTTCAGGCGTCGGAGAGCCCTATCTTGCAAGGGCCAGGGGGGACGATTCGTATTGACGGGTCAGGCATCACGCTGGATGGGGTTGCCATCCTGATCAAGGGGCCGATGAGCCAAAAGGGCGGTGGCGGTAACAACAGCCTCTCACTGTTCGGCGAGGCGCTTGAAGGTCTGGACGCGGATTGCGCGGAGCGCAACCGATGACAACGGCGCCCATCATTGCGTTCACCGAGCAGATCAAAGGGCCTGGCGATCACCTTTATCTGCTCGTTGACCCACTGGCCGGATGCGGCCCGGCACATCCGCTAGCCATCGAATCGCTGGTGCACGATCTGGGCGCGGACGCTGTGGTCCGCGTTCCAAGGCCGGATCTGGCTCACACGCCTCAAGTCTGTCCAGCCCTCGTGCAACTTGGAACTCCTGGCGACGCGACTCGGAAGCGGCTACTGGAACTCAGTGCATTCCATGCAAGGGAAGATCTCGCCTACGGCAAGCGATATATCTGCGGGTGGCTCGCCAGCCCGGAACCGCCGGAAGCAATCGCACAGCACATTGCGGCGCAATGCCGCATCAGTTCGTCCAGCGTACGCAAATCGACAACGCCGTGGTTCGAACCCGTGCGTCTGGAGTTGCTGGTCGGCGCGCTCGGACCTCAAGCAGGGGCAATGCTCGCGCCTATCCGCGCGTGGTTGTTCCCCACCAGTTGGGGCAGCTTTTCGGTTATAGGAGGCAACTCGACGATGGCCGGCGGGCATCACGCGGACTTGGTCCGCCACACCCAGCATGCCGCGCGATTGGTGAGCGACTTTCTGGGCATTTGGCGGCTCGCGCAACGTCAAACGCTTTCATTCGCGCCGTGGCGCTGGGTTGGCCCCAGTCCCCTGCCGCCACAGGCGGGTGTACATGCCTTTCGCCTGGTCCGTGATGCCCAGCAGTTAGGTCTGCGGCAAGACCACGACATCTTCGCGCTCAGCCTGTCTCGGGTTTGCGTTCACCCCCTATTGCCCAAGCATCCGGACATTCACCGCGACATTCTGGACGCAGCCAATGGCAATCACGCGCTGCAAGAACGCTTCCAAGCATATGACGATGCAGCCTGGAGGCGAATTTTCTCCTCATTGCCCCGGGCGAAGGACTATTCATGAGCCTAAGCACGACCCTGCGCCAAACGATCAGCCACGCCGCGCCCACTCCGACGGACGCCTGCAACGCCTGCGAGCGCACCGGCCTGCCCATTCTTCCTTTGCGCGCTACGTACGCACCGGCGCCCGGACAAACATACCGTCGACAGCCTGCCGCCCGCAACGAGCCAGCAACGGTTCGGATGCAGTTGGACCAGCCTCGCATCTTGCGGCAAGGGTATTTGTATGTGCTGCTCGATGATTTGTGTTGGCAGGCCTACGAGGTGACGCCTGAAGGCGCGCTCCGCCAGTTCCGTCCGTTCCAGGTTCCCCGGGATGAGCCCACTCCGCTAAGCGAGTCATGCGTGCACCGGAACCACGACGTCACCGCCTCGTTCATCAATATCGACACCGAAAAATTCTCGACCGCGTGGATAGCCATCGCAAACGATCCCTGGCCCGAGAGCGTGCTGAACAAATACCTATGCGCCAAGGCCACTGACGGGACGGATCCGAAGGAACGCTTCTACAAGCTTGACTTGAAAAGTGCGCGTGAGAACCCGGGCAGCGTCGGCATCGCAATGACCGAAGACAATCTTGGGTTGGATTCTGTTCTGGAGTACGCAGCGGTCAACGCCGGCGATTTTGAAAGCGTTCACGGGTTCTACTCGCGTAATCATCGGCTTGGGGCGATGGAAGGCCACATCCGCACTATCGTCCAGCGGGAAAAACTTCAAAACGGCGTGCTGGCGCTGGTCCTGCCCGATCCAATCGGGGTGGTGCAGGAGTGCAACGCACAGCGCGTCGCCCTATTTAGAGAGATGCAGGAGTGGCGCTCCGAGCCACAGCGTCGATTCGAGTTCTTCACTTCCCGGGCGCTGCTTGGCATCAAGGAACTGCATGACGCCTGGGCTTCGGCCGAAGCAGAAGAAGAGGCGAAGGCAGCGGAAGCCCATCGTCTCAGGCATAACCAAAGCTTAGCGGGGATGAAGGTGAGCTACCCGCAGGTGCATATACCAGGAGAAGCCGAGCGCATAGCCAAGACCAAGCAGGCTAAGGCGAAAGAGCGCCTCGAAAAGCGCTACGACGAGGCGGCCCGCGCCAACTTCGAGAAGACTTATCTCGCCACGCAGGCCGATTGGCAAACGGTTGTTGATGGGGTTGGGGAGGTGTACGCCAAAGAATACCAATCTAGGCCATTCCGACTTGCCGTACAAAATGACTACAGCGCCACGTCC
>JAEYVD010000725.1 GCA_023432075.1 Pseudomonadota bacterium
GCAGCGCTGCCCAGCAGCAAAACGCCTAGCCACAAGGTGCTTCGCGCCAAAAATTGACGCCAAGCGTGCAGTTCGGATCCCGCTTGCCTTTCAGTGCCGACTTGCATCTGGCGAATCTCCGATCTTATTATCCGCGCTGATACGGCGGGACTACCGCCACTGGAAACACATGAATAAAACGCTGATTATTGCCGAGAAGCCCTCGGTGGCCCTTGATATATCACGCGCCTTGGGAGGCTTCGCGCGCGAGGGCGACTATTTTGAAAGCGAACGTTACGTTCTCGCTTCCAGCATCGGCCATTTGCTCAGCTTGGTCGCGCCCAACGATCCGGTCAAGGGAAAGTGGAGCTTCACGCACCTGCCCGTGATTCCGCCCGCGTTCGAATTGGGCCCGACCGACAAGAAGTCCGCCGAACGCCTTAAGCTGCTGGTCCGCCTGGCCAAGCGCAAGGATGTGGACGCCATCATCAACGCCTGTGACGCGGGACGTGAAGGCGAACTGATCTTCCGCTACATCGTTCAATACGCGGGCGTGAAGAAGCCCATTCAGCGCCTGTGGCTGCAGTCGATGACGCAGGCCGCCATCCGCGAGGCCTTCGCCAACCTGCGCGACGATACGCAGATGAAGCCGCTGGAAGCCGCGGCGCGTTCGCGCGCCGAGGCCGACTGGCTGGTAGGCATCAACGGCACGCGCGCCATGACCGCCTTCAACAGCAAGGACGGCGGTTTCTTCAAGACGCCGGTCGGCCGGGTGCAGACGCCCACGCTGGCTATCGTGGCCGAACGCGAAGAACGCATCCGCCGCTTCGTGCCGCGCGACTACTGGGAAGTGCGCGCCACCTTCGTGGCGGCCGCCGGCCTGTACGAAGGCCGCTGGATCGACCCGCAATTCAAGAAAGACGACAAAGATCCCGAAAAGCGCGAATCGCGCCTGTGGTCGGCCGCCGCCGCGCAAAGCGTGGTCGCCGCCTGCCGCGAAAAGCCGGGCAGCGTGACCGAGGAATCCAAGCCGTCCAGCCAGATGTCTCCGGCCCTGTACGACCTGACGTCACTGCAGCGCGAGGCCAACGGCCGTTTCGGCTTCTCGGCCAAGACCACGCTGGCGCTGGCGCAGACGCTGTACGAACGCCACAAGGCCCTGACGTATCCGCGTACCGACTCGCGCTACCTGCCCGAGGACTACATCAGCACGGTGCAGGAAACCATGCGCGCACTGGCCAAGGGCGGCTCGAACGCCGTGGGCGGCCTGTCGCGCCACGCCGAGACCGTCGTCAGCCAGCAGTGGGTCAAGCCCAACCGCCGCATCTTCGACAACAAGAAGGTGTCTGATCACTTTGCGATCATCCCCACGCTGCAGATCCCGCATGACCTGAGCGAAGCCGAGGCCAAGCTCTACGACCTGGTGCTCAAGCGCTTTTTGGCCGTGTTCTTCCCGGCGGCGGAATACCGCGTCACGACGCGCCTGACCGAAGTGCAGGGCCATCGCTTCCGCACGGACGGCAAGGTGCTGGTCAACCCCGGCTGGCTTGCCGTGTACGGCAAGGAAGCGCAGGGCGAAGACGCCAACCTGGTGCCCGTGGGCGACGGCGAGACCGTGCGCACCGAGGAAATCGAGGCCGTCGGCCTGTCGACCAAGCCGCCCGCGCGCTTTAACGAAGGCACGTTGCTGTCGGCCATGGAAGGCGCCGGCAAGCTGGTGGACGACGAGGAACTGCGCGAAGCCATGTCCGAGCGCGGCCTGGGCACGCCAGCCACCCGCGCGGCTATCATCGAAGGCCTGCTCAACGAAAGCTACCTGCGCCGCGAAGGCCGCGACCTGGTGCCCACCGCCAAGGCGCGCCAGCTCATGACGCTGCTGTCGGGTCTGGACGTGGCCGAACTGACCTCGCCCGAACTCACCGGCGAATGGGAGCACAAGCTCAAGCAGATCGAGCAGGGCGGACTGGGCCGCGAGGCCTTCATGCGCGAGATCGCGCAGATGACGCAGGTGATCGTCAAGCGCGCCAAGGAGTACGAGCGCGACACGGTGCCGGGCGACTACGCCACGCTGACAACGCCGTGTCCCAAGTGCGGCGCGGTGGTCAAGGAAAACTACCGCCGCTACGCCTGCACGGCCTGCGATTTTTCGATCGGCAAGCACCCGGGCGGCCGCACGTTCGAGCTGCCGGAAGTCGAAGAGCTGCTGGCCAAGCGCGAGATCGGTCCGCTGCAAGGCTTCATCAGCAAGATGGGCCGGCCGTTTGCGGCCATCCTGCGGATCAGCGACGAATACAAGCTGGAATTCGACTTCGGCCAGAACGACGAGGACGACAACGAAGCCGTGGACTTCTCCGGCCACACGCCGGTGGGCTCCTGCCCGAAGTGCCAGTCGCGCGTCTTCGAGCACGGCATGAGCTACGTCTGCGAAAAGTCGGTGGGCCCCGAGAAGTCGTGCGATTTCCGGTCGGGCAAGGTCATCCTGCAGCAGGAGATCTCGCGCGAGCAGATGGAAAAGCTGCTGACCAACGGCCGCACCGACCTGCTCGACGGCTTTGTCTCCAGCCGCACGAACCGCAAGTTCAAGGCGTTCCTGGTGCGCCAGCCTGACGGCAAGATCGGGTTCGAGTTCGAGCCCCGTCCCGAGAAGCCCGGCCGCGCCCGCGCGCCGGCCAAGACGGCAACGAAGACCGCCACCAAGACGGCGGCCAAGACGGCTGCGAAGAAGGCGCCGGCCAAGAAGGCGGCCGCCAAGACCGCAACCAAAACGGCCATAAAAACCGCCACCAAAACCGTGGCCAAGAAAGCCGTGAAAAAGGCGGCGCCCAAGAAGACCACGGCGTAATCCAGCCTGCGCCGCACGACCAAGCGCCCGGGAGACCGGGCGTTTTCCATTGTTGGGCAGCAATCGCTGGGGTATTGTTGACGCCAAACAGCTGCAACCCAGACACTTCCGAGGACGACATGACCCGTAGCTCCGACTTCACCACCCGCCGCCGCGTGCTGGCGGCGAGCGCTTGCGCTTTGGCCAGCTTCAGCCTGCTCAATGGGCGCGTCGTCTTCGCGCAGCCCAAGCTGGGCAAGGTCGTCTACGGCCAGGGCAGCATCGACCCTTTTTTCGCGGCCGGCTACGTGGCGCTGAAGAAGGGCTTCTTCGGAGAAGGCGGCCTGGAGGTCGAGTATCTGAATTCGCAAAGCGGCCCGCGCACCAACCAGCTGCTGGCGGCCGGCCAGATCGCCTTTGGCGCCACCGCGGCCACCGCCGCGCCCGCGCTGACCATCGCGGGCAAGCCCGCCGCGCGGGTGTTCGGCTTTGACCGCAAGCTGACGTACGCCAACGTCATCGTGCGCCGAGAGGACTTCGACAGCGGCAAGATCAAGTCGCTGAAGGACCTGGCGGGCAAGCGCGTGGGCGCGACCCAGCCGCAGTCCAGCACGTGGCTGATGGCGCTGTACCTGATGCAGAAGGCCGGCGTGGCCGACAAGGTCGACATCCGCCCCCTGGGCGATCTGGCGACGATGCTGGGCGCACTCAAGACGGGCTCGGTTGCGGCCAGCATGGCCACCATGTCCATGATGGAACAGGCCCGTCAGGAAGGCTGGGGCGTCCCCATCTTTGACGCCACCACCGAAGCGTCGTGGAACGAATTCATGGGCGGCGACGTGCCGGGCATCGCGGCGCTGACGCTGGAAGACACCATCCAGAAGCGTCCCGAGGTCGTGCAGGCCTTCGTGACCGCCATGGTCAAGGCGCAGGACTTCATCACCGCCAACAGCGCGGCCGCCATCACGGATGTGATCTACGACGATTACCTGAGCGCCTTCCCGCGCGCCGCCATCGAGAAGACGCTGGGTGTCTACAAGGAGACGGTGTTCCTGAAGGACAACATCATCACCGAGGACGCGTACAACCGCATGACGGCCATCATGGGTGACGGGCGCCAGTTCTCCAATGAAGAGATCAAGACCGTGCCTTACGCCAAGTGCGTGAACATGAGCTTCGTGCGCAAAGCCCGGGGCCTTTGATGATCACGTTGGACAAGGTGGGCAAGGCGTACCAGTCGCGCCAAGGCACGACGCACGCCGTTGGCGAGGTCAGCCTGACGATCAACGAAGGCGAATTCGTGTCGATCGTCGGGCCGTCAGGCTGCGGCAAGAGCACGCTCTTGAACATGATTGCGGGGTTTCTGCGTCCCACCACCGGGACCATCCTGGTGGACGGGCGCGTGGTGGACGGGCAGGTGCCGCCGGCGCTGGGCTACATCTTCCAGAAGGACACGCTGCTGCCGTGGTTCAGCGTTAAAAAGAACGTGGCGCTGGGGTTGAAGTTTCAGGGCGTCCCGGCCGACCGGATCGCAACGCGTGTCGCCGAATTGCTGGACCTGGGTCACCTGAGCGCCTTCGCTGATGCCTTTCCGCATCAGCTTTCCGGCGGCATGCGCCGGCGCGTGGCGCTCTTGATGAGCCTGGCGGTCGAGCCGCGCATCCTGCTGCTGGACGAGCCCTTCGGGGCGCTGGACACGCACACCAAGACCCACCTGCATCGCGAGCTGATGGAGATCTGGCGCAAGCTGGGCCAGACCATCGTGATGGTCACGCACGACCTGGACGAAGCCATCCTGCTGTCCGACCGCGTAGTGGTGCTGTCCGGCCCGCCCAGCCGCGTGTTGCTGGACGAGCGCATCCAGATCCCGCATCCGCGCGACGTCTTCACGCTGCGCGAAACGCCGCAGTTTGTCTCCCACGTGCAAAGCCTCTGGAGCGTGCTGGGCCAGCAGTTCCGCGCCGCCGCCTGAACCGATCGTCATGAATTCGATGGATACCGCCGACACCCTGCAGGACCAGTTGCGGCTGGACCGCCGCGCCAACGCCGCGCGCCGCGTGCGCATCACCTTGTGGCAAATACTGATTCTTGCCGTCATCCTGGGCTCGTGGGAAATTCTCACGCGCATACCGTGGTTCACCCAGAACACGCTTTTCGATCCCTTCTTCATCAGCCAGCCCTCGCGCGTGGCCGTGCGATTGTGGGAATGGCTGCAACCGGGGCCACGTTCGGTCTGGCCGCATTTGTGGCTGACGCTGCAGGCGACACTGGTGGGCCTGGTGGTGGGCGTGGGCAGCGGCTTCGTGGTGGGCATGACGCTCAGCCGCAGCCGCTTTCTGGCCGACGTGTTCAATCCGTTCATCGTGGCGTTCAATTCCATGCCGCGGATCGCGTTCGTGCCGCTCATCACCATGTTCTTCGGGCTGGGGCTGGCGTCCAAGGTGGTCACGTCGTGGTTCGTCGTGTTCTTTTTGGTGTTCTTCAACACCTACAAGGGCGGGCGCAGCGTGGAGCGCGAGCTTGTCGATTTCTGCCGTACGCTGGGCGGCTCGCCGCGCCAGATCCTGTGGCGGGTGCGCATTCCCACGGCCGCGGCCTGGACCTTTGCCGCGCTGCCCAACGC
>JAEYVD010000746.1 GCA_023432075.1 Pseudomonadota bacterium
CCGGTGGCAAGAATTATGTTGCGCCGTTGGGTACACTCTTCCAAGGCGGCGGACTCTCGGCGACGAAAACCGGCTTCGCCCTCGATTTCGAAGATTACCGGCACCCGTACGCCGCAACGCGCCTCGAGCTCATGATCCAGATCCATAAAGTCGCGCCCCAGCGCCCGCGCCAGGCTACGGCCTATGGTTGTCTTGCCCGCGCCCATCATTCCGACCAAGAATACCGGCAGGTCGTGTGGCAACGACACGGTCTTGCCCGTGCACTCGACGGCGCAGGGCTGGCTTTCAGGCGCTGCGTCGGCGCGCGCCGGGTCCGGGGCTGCCTCCGGACATGAGTTAGCGGCAAAGTTCATGCCGGCATTATCACATTTGCCGCAGTTGCCCGCGC
This sequence comes from Pseudomonadota bacterium, assembly GCA_023432075.1. Taxonomy (GTDB): domain Bacteria; phylum Pseudomonadota; class Gammaproteobacteria; order Burkholderiales; family Burkholderiaceae_B; genus Achromobacter. Next base: position 389 of record JAEYVD010000746.1, read on the forward strand.
ACCACACTGACCTATTTTGTTACAGAAACCGATCCCCCGCGATAAGGCGGGACCGGAGATACCCGTAAAATCGCCGCGATGAGCAAGCCCCAGAATTCCTCCAAGAAAGACAAGCCCGCCAGCAGCGGCTCCCCGATACTGCGGTTCTTCGTAAAAACCGGCATTCTTTTCGCCGGCCTGTTCCTGTGCGGTGTGTTGCTCGCGGGCATGGCGCTGGCGCTCGCGTGGCCCAACCTGCCCGACCTGAACGCCATGACGGACTACCGGCCGCGGGTGCCGCTGCGCGTGTACACCGCAGACCGCGTCCTGATCGGCGAGTTCGGCGAAGAACGCCGCAACGTGCTGCGCTTTAACGAGATCCCGGACGTCATGAAATCCGCGGTGCTGGCGGCCGAGGACGACCGTTTCTACCAGCACGGCGGCATCGACTGGATGGGCGTGGTGCGGGCCGGCCTGACCAACCTGATCAGCATGTCCAAGACGCAGGGCGCCAGCACGATCACGATGCAGGTGGCCCGCAACTTCTATCTGTCGTCGGAGAAGACCTACTCGCGCAAGTTCTACGAACTGCTGCTGACATTCAAGATTGAATCCGAGCTCACCAAGGACCAGATCCTCGAGCTCTACATGAACCAGATCTACCTGGGCCACCGCGCCTACGGCTTTGCGGCCGCCTCGCGCACGTACTTCGGCAAGCCGCTGTCGGAAGTCACGCCGGCCGAAGCCGCCATGCTGGCCGGCATTCCGAAGGCGCCCTCGCGCTTCAATCCCATCGCGAACCGCCCCCGCGCCGAACTGCGCCAGCGCTACGTGCTGGGCCGCATGCACTCGCTGGGCTACCTGACCGAACCAGAATACAAGCAGGCGATGGCGCAGCCGATCGTCATGAAGTCCGCGGAAGGCACGCCGGCCGGCGGCTATTCCATCCATGGCGAGTACGTGGCCGAGCTGGCGCGCCAGTTGCTCTACAACGTGTACCAGGACAACGTCTATTCGCGCGGCATCAACATCTACACGACCGTGCAGTCCAAGGACCAGGAAGCCGCCTACCGCGCCGTGCGCGAAGGCGTGCTGGAATACACGCGCCGCGCGCCCTATCCCGGTCCGGAAGAACAGCTCGACCTGCCCCCGGGCACCGAGAACAATCCCGCCGCGCTGGACGAATTCCTGGATGGCGTGTTCGATAAGTTCTCCGACAGCGGCGACCTGCTGACCGCGGTGGTGCTGTCGGCCAGCCCCACCGAAGTGAAGCTGGCGCGCAGCTCGCGCGAGATCATCACCGTCACGGACAAGAAGGTGCTGGGCGTGGTGGCCCGCGCGCTGAACGACAAGGCCAAGCCTGAACAGCGCATCAAGCGCGGTTCCGTGGTCTACATCCGCAAGTTCGGCGACAACTGGGAAATCATCAACATGCCTTCGGTGCAGGCGGCCTTCGTGGCGTTGTCGCCGCAGGACGGCGCCATCCGCGCCATGGTCGGCGGCTTTGATTTCTACCGCGGCAACTTCAACCGCGTGACGCAGGCATGGCGCCAGCCGGGCTCGAACATCAAGCCCTTCATCTACGCCGCCTCGCTTGAACGCGGCCTGACGCCGGGCACGCAGATCTCGGACCAGCCGTTCGAGCTGACCGCCGCGCAAACGGGCTCCAAGGCCTGGAATCCCAAGAACTACGGCAACCAGTACGAGCCCATGCTGACGCTGCGTCAGGGCCTGTACAAGTCCAAGAACATGGTGTCGATCCGCATCCTGCAGGCCATCGGTCCGCAGTACGCGCAGGACTATCTCACGCGCTTCGGCTTTGACAAGGCGCGCCAGCCGGCCGTGCTGCCACTGGCGCTGGGCGCCGGCTCGGTCACGCCGCTGCAGCTGGCGGGCGCCTTCTCGGTGTTCGCCAATGGCGGCTACCGCGTCACGCCCTACCTGATCGACCGCGTCACCGACAGCAGCGGCAAGGTCATCATGCAGTCCAAGCCGGTTGTCGCCGGCGACGCGGCGGCCCGCGCCATCGACCCGCGCACCGCCTGGGTCATGGACGACATCCTGCGCGGCGTCACCACATACGGCACCGCGGCGCGTGCGCGTGCCTTGCTCAAGCGCGGCGACATTGCCGGCAAGACGGGCACGACCAACGAATCCGTGGACGCCTGGTTCTCGGGCTATACGCCCACGCTGGCCGCGACGGCCTGGCTGGGCTTTGACCAGCCCAAGTCGCTGGGTTCGCGCGAAACCGGCGGCGGCGTGGCCATGCCGATCTGGGTGGACTACATGCAGGACGTGCTCAAGGGCGTGCCCGAAGAAAAGCAGCGTCCGCGTCCGGATGGCCTGCTCGTGGAAAACGGCGAGTTCTACTTCTCGGAATTCCCGCCAGGACAGGCAGTGGCCCGTCTGGGGCTGCCCGAGGCCGACACGCTGGGTGAATTCCTGCACGGCCTCACCAGCGGTTCCGGCGAAGACACCCGGATCAAGGTTGCCCCGGGCGTGGGCACGCAGACCACCACGCCCTGGTCGCAGAAGATCCCCTTCTGATGCAGAAAGGCCGGGCC
>JAEYVD010000774.1 GCA_023432075.1 Pseudomonadota bacterium
CCGGCGTTCTTTCCCTGGTTTCCGAAACGCTGACGAGGCATGCCATGACGACCGCCATCCTGAACGACTCTCCCTTGGCCTCCGACCGTCCCGCGCCCGGCCTGCTTGGTCTGGCCGAGCGCGGCCTGCTGCCCGATGCGCTCCTGCGCCTGGGCATGCGGCGCCTGTGCGCCGAGCGCCTGGCGCAGGAATACGCCGGCGGCATCGAGGTCTGGACCGAACGCGACCGCCAGCTGATCGCCGGCCTGCGCGCCAGCGCCGTCGCGATCCATACCGACGCCGCCAACGCGCAGCACTACGAGTTGCCGACGGCGTTCTTCCAGCTGTGCCTGGGCGCGCGCATGAAGTATTCGAGTTGCTATTACCCGACCGGCGCCGAAACGCTGGACCAGGCCGAAGACGCGATGCTGCGCCTCTATGGCGAGCGCGCCGGGCTGGCCGACGGCCAGGACATCCTGGAGCTGGGTTGCGGCTGGGGTTCGTTGACGCTGTGGATGGCCGAACAGTATCCCAACGCGCGCATCACCGCGGTGTCGAATTCGGCCACGCAACGCCAGCACATCGAGGCGCAGTGCCGCGCGCGCGGCTGGACGCACGTGCGCGTGGTGACCTGCGACGTCAACGTCCTGTCACTGCCCGGCGCCACCTTCGACCGGTGCGTCTCGGTGGAAATGTTCGAGCACATGCGCAACTACCAGGACCTGCTGGCGCGCATCGGGCAGTGGCTGCGGCCCGGCGGCAAGCTCTTCGTGCACATCTTCGCGCACCGCGAGCGCGCCTATCCGTTCGAGACAGACGGGGCCGGCAATTGGATGGGGCGGCACTTCTTCACGGGCGGCATCATGCCGTCGGCCCATACGCTGCTGCATTTCCAGCAAGACCTGACGCTTGAAGAACGCTGGTTCCTGGACGGCACGCATTACGCCCGCACCGCCAATCACTGGCTGGCCAATCAGGACGCCCGTGAAGAATCCGCGCGGGCGGCATTGGCGCAGGCTTACGGCGCGCCCTTGGCCGGCTTGTGGCATCAGCGCTGGCGCATGTTCTGGATGGCGTGCGCCGAACTCTTTGGCTACGACGACGGACAGCAATGGGGCGTGGCGCACTATCGCTACACGCGGCCCTGAGGAGAAACGATCATGTTGCGAACCCTGTGTATCGGCGTGACAGCCCTCTTGGCCGGTTGCGCGTCGCCGCCGCCCATGCCGCCGGTGGCGCAGGTCGACCTGGACCGTTTCATGGGCGACTGGTATGTGATCGCGCACATTCCCAGCTGGCCCGAGCGCAACGCCTATGACGCCGTGGAAAGCTACCGGCTGTTGCCCGACGGCCGGGTGCAGACGGATTTCCGCTATCGGGATGGCAGCTTCGATGCGCCCATCGACACCATGCACCCCGTGGCGACGGTGCGGCCCGGCACCGGCAATGCAGTGTGGGGCATGCAGTTCATCTGGCCCATCAAGGCCGAGTACGTGATCGCCTATCTGGACGAGTCATACCAGACCACCATCATAGGCCGCTCCAAGCGCGACTACGTCTGGATTATGGCCAGGGTGCCGTGTCTGGACGACGCGGTGTATGCCGACCTGCTGCGCAGGGTGACGGCGCTGGGCTATACGGAAGCGCCGCGCAAGGTGCCGCAGCGCTGCGACCGGTGACGGCGGTTGCGTCGGCATTGTGCTTGCGTTGACATAGAATGGCCGGTCAATTCCGGCCATTTTCATGCCGGTTGGCAGACCGGTTAATACCCCCCTCATGGCAACGACATTCCAGCTGGACACGCTCAAGATCCGGATGAACGACGCGGCGCTGCAGCGATTGGACCTGCATCACCGCATCCAGCGGGCGCTGCGCGCGCTGATCCTGGACGGCGCCCTGGGGCCGCGGGTCAAGCTGCCCGCAACGCGAGGCCTGGCCAAGTCGCTGGGCGTGTCGCGCGACACCGTGGAAAACGCCTATGTGCAATTGCACCGCGACGGCTACATCTTGCGCCGCGAGGGCTCGGGCAGCTTTGTGTCCGAGACGGTGGGAGTCGAACTGCGGGGCGCGACGCGCAAACGGGCAAAGCCGGAGCGCGAGCTGGCCGCGGTGCAGCCCGGGGCTGGCCTGAGCCGGCGCGGGCGGGCGATTCTGGATAGCGGCGGCGTTTCCGATCAGCAGGTCATCAAGGCGTTCGCCACGGGGCTGCCCGAGACGCGCACGTTTCCCACCGGCGTCTGGGAGCGCCTGCAGCGCCAGGTCATGAAGGACAGCCGCGACCACGTGCTGCTGCATGGCGACCCGCAGGGCGCCGAACCGCTGCGCCGCGCGATCGCGGCCTACCTGAACCTGGAGCGTGGCGCCAAGGTCCTGCCCGAGCAGGTGCTGGTGCTGAGCAGCACGCGGCAAGCGCTCTTTCTGTGCGCGCAACTGCTGGCGGACGCGGACAAGCCCATCCTGATGGAGAATCCCGGCTACTTCGGCGCGCGCAAGGCGTTCGAAGCCGCGGAGACGCGGATCGTACCCATCGACGTCGATGCGCAGGGCATACGAACGGATCTCTTGCGCGCGGACCGCAGCGGCGCCAGTTGCGTGTACGTGACGCCGTCGCACCAATATCCGACCGGCGTGACATTGTCGCTGGAACGCAGGCTGGCGCTGATCGGTTGGGCCGCAAGTCATGGCAAGTGGATCATCGAGGACGACTACGACAGCGAATTCCATTACGACGGATTGCCAACCGCTTGCGTGCAGGGCCTGGACCGGCATCAACGCACCCTGTACCTGGGCACGTTCAGCAAGACGCTGTATCCCGGCCTCAGGATGGGCTACATGGCGCTGCCGCTGGAACTGGTCGACGCCTTTTCACGGGCGCGCAGCATCATGGACGGACATACGCCGCAGATTCTGCAGCTGACGCTGGCCCGCTTCATGGAAGACGGTCATTACCACACGCACGTGCGGGCGATGCGCAAACTGTACGCGGGACGGCGCGAGGTGCTGCTGGCGTCACTGGTAAAGCGGCTGGGCGGCGTGGTGCAGGCCGTGCGTCCGCCGGGCGGCTTGCAGATTCCATGCCTGCTCCAGCCAGGCTGGACCGAGGAAAAGACCCTCCGTCTGGCGGAGCGCGCCGGTCTGCGCCTGCCCGGGCTGAGCCGCCTGTATGCCGGCGAGTTCAAGCAGCCGGGCTGGCTGTTGGGCTACGCGTCGCTGACGGCCTACGAGATCGA
>JAEYVD010000046.1 GCA_023432075.1 Pseudomonadota bacterium
GTGTGGTCGATGCTGTACTACCTGCAGCGCGCCTGGCCCGCGATCCGCGAAAAAGCCATGTAGTATCGATTTTCCGGGCCGGCTGAATAAGCCGGCCCGGCGCAGTTGCAGACCCTGCAGTCGCAAAAAAATCACGCCCGGGCAAGTACCCGCGCGCCGCCGGAGACAACCCGCGAACCGCCACGGGCGGAACGCATCCTGCCGCCTTCGCGGCCTTGTGCCATGAACACCGCTACCGCCGCCACCCCCTTGCTCTCGGACGCCGACGTACGCCGGCGCGACTGGAAAATCATCCTGCTCATCGGCGTGGCGCACGCGTCGTCCCACTTCTTCCAGCTTGTCCTGCCGTCGCTGTACGGCGCGCTGGGCCTCCAGTTCGGGCTGGACTTCGCGCGGCTGGGCCTGCTGGTGTCGACGTTCTATGTGGTGTCCGGCATCGGCCAGGCGTCCTCGGGTTTCGTGGTGGACCGCATCGGCGCGCGCCCGGTGTTGTGGTTCGGGCTGGGCTGCTTCGTGCTGTCGGGCGTGCTGATCGGGTCGGCCACCGGCTACGTCATGCTGATGGCCGCCGCCGTCGTCGGCGGCATCGGCAATTCGGTGTTCCATCCGGCGGATTACTCCCTCATCAACCACCGCGTCACCGCGCCGCGGCTCGGCCATGCGTTCTCGACGCACGGGCTGACCGGCAACCTCGGCTGGGCCCTTACGCCCGTGTTCATCACCACCATCACCCTGCTGGCCAACTGGCGCGTGGCAGCCTATAGCGCCGCCGGCCTCGTGGCGCTGGTGCTGCTGCTGACGGTGCTGGGACGCGACCTGCTGGGCGGTCCGTCGCCCGCCGAGGCCGGCGGCGACGCCAAGGATGCCGCCAGCGCGCCCAAGCCCGCCGCCAAGCCGCAGGAAGGCGTCCTGGCCACGCTGTCCGCGCTCTTGTCCAAGCCCGCGCTGTGGGGCGCCTTCCTTTTCTTTGCCTGCACTTCCATCGCGCTCTCGTCGGTGCAGAACTACACGATTCCCTTGCTGGGCCAGCTTTACGACCTGTCCAAGGTCACGGCCAGTTCCGCGCTGTCGGGCTATATGGTGGCCTCGGCGGTGGGCATGGCGGCCGGCGGCTTTCTGGTGTCGGCCAACCCGCGCACCGAGCGCACCGTCATGGTGGCGCTGATCCTGGCAGGCCTGACGCTGGTCGTGCTGGCGCTGGGGCTTGTGCCCGCCGTGTTGGCCGCGCCCGTCGTGGGCCTGGCCGGCTTCAGCTCGGGCGTGGCCGCGCCGTCGCGCGACATGCTGATCCGCCGCGTGACGCCCAAGGGCTCGACCGGCTCGGTCTACGGCCTGGTGTATTCGGGCATGGACGTGGGTTCGGCGCTGGGTCCACTCGCTTTCGGGCTGCTCCTGGATGCCGGCCTGCGGCAAGGTCCGTGGGTGGGGGCGGGCGTGGCGTTCGCCGTGGCCGCTTTCCTGGCGCAGTGGATCGCGGTGCAGGCGCGCCGCGCCGAACCGCCCGCCGCGGCGGCGGCAGTGCGGCCGTAATGCGGTGAGACCGCGGGCGGCATAATCGTAGTTCCCCTGTGATCCCTTGACCGCGCCGCGCCGCGCCGACGCTGCCTTGCGCGCCGTCAAGCGGGGCCCTGCGGCATCCGCCCCGGCCGGCGCCGCTTGACGCCTCGCAACACCAGGGCATGGCTTCCCCGATGTAATAACCATGTGGTTGAACTGGTTATTCACAGGAGAAGCAAATGAGAAAGACAAGTACGCTGCTGGCCGTGGGACTCGTACTGGGACTGTGGGCAAATCAGGCGTGGAGCGTGTCGCAGGAACCCATCCAGCCGATCCAGCCCGCCGTCATCAAGGAACCCGCCAAAGTCGAATTGGGCAAAAAGCTCTTCTTCGATCCGCGCCTGTCGCGCTCCGGCGCGATCTCCTGTAATTCCTGCCACAACCTTGCCATGGGCGGCTCGGACAACCTGAAGGCCTCCATCGGCCACAAATGGCAGCAGGGCGGCATCAACTCGCCGACTGTGCTCAATTCCAGCCTGAACATTGCCCAATTCTGGGACGGCCGCGCCAAGGACTTGCGCGAGCAGGCGGGCGGCCCGATCGAGAACCCCATGGAAATGGCGTCCACGCACGAGCTGGTGGTGCAGGTGCTCAATTCCATTCCGGGCTACCGCGCCGAATTCAAGCAGGTCTTCGGCAGGGACACGATCACCATCGACGAGGTGACCGGCGCGCTGGCCGCGTTTGAAGAAACGCTGGTCACCCCGAATTCGCGTTTCGACCAGTGGCTCAAGGGCGACAAGAAAGCGCTGACCGTGCGAGAGCTGGCCGGGTACGACCTTTTCAAGAACAGCGGCTGCATCGCTTGCCACAACGGGGTGGCCGTGGGCGGCAACTCGTTCCAGAAGATGGGGCTGGTTACGCCCTACATCACCGAGAACAAGGCCGAAGGCCGCGCCGCGGTAACGGGCAAGGACGCGGACCGCTTCAACTTCAAGGTGCCGACGCTGCGCAACGTGGCGCTGACCTATCCGTACTTCCATGACGGCGAAGCGGCCACGCTGACGCAGGCCGTCGACGTGATGGGCCGCCTGCAGCTGGGCCGCACGTTCACGCCGGAAGAAAACGGCCAGATCGTGGCGTTCCTGAAGACGCTGACGGGCGACCAGCCGGTCATCCAGTACCCGGTGTTGCCGCCGTCCGAAGACGACACGCCGCGCCCTGAGCCGTTCGTGAAGTGAACGCAGATCGGTAATTGCTGACCAGCAAAAGCAAAACGGCCGCCTTGGGGCGGCCGTTCTTCGTGGCAGGCGCGTTACTGGCGGACGGTTCGCTTATCGGCGGGCGGCGCCGCCTCGAAGTTGCTGCGCCAGGGATTGATGTCCAGGCCGCCGCGGCGCGTGTAGCGCGCGTACACCGTCAAGTGCTCCGGACCGCAAGCCTGCATGATGTCGCTGAAGATGCGCTCGACACAGTGCTCGTGGAATTCGGCGTGCTGGCGGAACGACACCACATAGCGCAGCAGCGACTCGCGATCGATCGGCTTGCCGCGGTAGCGGATCTGCA
>JAEYVD010000472.1 GCA_023432075.1 Pseudomonadota bacterium
GGGCTTTCCACGGTGATCACGGACCCGTCGCGCTGCTCGACCTCGTACACCACCGACGGCGCGGTGGTGATGATGTCCATGTCGAATTCGCGCTCCAGGCGCTCCTGCACGATTTCCATGTGCAAGAGGCCCAGGAAGCCGCAGCGGAACCCAAAGCCCAGCGCTTGCGACACTTCGGGCTCGAACATCAGCGCGGCGTCGTTGAGCTTGAGCTTTTCGAGCGAATCGCGCAGCTGGTCGTATTCGGAACTCTCCACCGGATACAGACCGGCGAACACCTGCGGCTTGACTTCCTTGAAGCCCGGCAGCGGGTTGGCGGCGGGCTTGTTGGCCAGCGTCACCGTGTCGCCCACCTTGGCGTCTTCCAGTTGCTTGATGCCGGCGATGATGAAGCCCACTTCGCCCGCCGAAAGATGCGGACGCTGCTGCGACTTGGGCGTAAACACGCCGGTCTGCTCGCACAGGTGGGTGGCGCCGGACGCCATCAGCAGGATCTTGTCCTTGGGCTTGAGCACGCCGTTGATGATGCGCACCAGCATCACCACGCCCACGTAGTTGTCGAACCACGAATCGATGATCAGGGCCTGCAGCGGCGCGTCGGGATCGCCTTCGGGCGCGGGGACGCGGGCAACGATGGTTTCCAGGATCTCGTCGATGCCCATGCCGGTCTTGGCGCTGGCCAGCACGGCGTCCGAGGCGTCGATGCCGATCACGTCCTCGACTTCCTGGCGTGCGCCCTCGGGATCGGCCTGCGGCAGGTCCATCTTGTTCAGGACCGGCACGACTTCCACGCCCAGCTCGATCGCGGTGTAGCAGTTGGCCACGGTCTGCGCTTCCACGCCCTGCGACGCGTCCACCACCAGCAGCGCGCCTTCGCAGGCGGACAGGGAACGGCTGACTTCATACGAGAAGTCCACGTGCCCCGGGGTGTCGATCAGGTTCAGGTTGTAGATCTTGCCGTCCTGCGCCTTGTAATGCAGGGCAGCCGTCTGGGCCTTGATGGTGATGCCGCGCTCGCGCTCGATTTCCATGGAATCGAGAACCTGCGCCGACATCTCGCGATCCGCCAGTCCGCCGCAGCGCTGGATCAGGCGATCGGCCAGGGTCGACTTGCCATGATCGATGTGGGCAATGATGGAGAAGTTGCGGATATGCTGCATGCTTGAATTTATAAGGGACGGAACAGACGGCATATTGCCGGGAGACACCGCCGCCGGAGTGTGCACGGCCGACGTGTGAGGCGCTGACGGGCTAGGCCCGGACAAAACTGAGGGGGCGCCTGGCGCCCCCTCTTGCGGCAACCAGCCATTTTAGCCGGTCTTGAGCCATTTTATTTGTCACGGCCACGCCCCGGGACAAAAAGCGCCCTGAGATGCTCGCGACCGGCGGCCTCGGCCGAGCCGCCTGCCGGACTTGGCGCCCAGGGGCGCCTGCCGGTCAAGGCCGTCACATCACTTGGCCGCAGGCACCGCCACCCATTGCGTCTGGTCGCCGCGGCGCACCAGCAGACCCGTCGCGCGGCTCTTGTCCAGTTTGGCGACCAGTTCGCCGAACTGCTTGGCGCCGGTCACATCGGTGTCGTTCAGGGCCAACACGATGTCGCCTTCCTGCAGGCCCGCCTTCCCGGCCGCGCCGTCGGCAACCTTCACCTGGACGCCGCCCTTGATGCGCAGCTTCTTCTGGACATCGGCGGGCACGTCGATGACGCTCAGGCCCAGCGCGTTGGTGACCTCGGGCTCGGGCGCCGCCTTCTTGCCGGCCGCTGCCGCCTTCTCAGTCGGGATTTCGCCGACCTTGACCGACAGCGTCATGCTCTTGCCCTTGCGCCAGATTTCCATGTCGGCGCGCGTGCCCGGCTTGGTCTCACCGACGATGCGCGGCAGATCGGACCAGCGCTTGATGGGCTCCTTGTTGAACTTCAGGATCACGTCGCCCGGCTGCACACCGGCCTGCTCGGCAGGACCCTCGGCCTCAACGCTGCTGACCAGCGCGCCTTCCGCCTTGGGCAGGCCGATGGCCTCGGCCACGTCCTTACCGACTTCGCCGATCTGCACGCCAACCCGGCCGCGCGTGACCTTGCCCGTCGTGCGCAGTTGGTCGACGACGCGCATGGCTTCGTCGATCGGAATGGCCAGCGAGATGCCCATGAAGCCGCCGCTGCGCGAGATGATCTGGGAGTTGATGCCCACGACCTCGCCGTCCAGGTTGATGAGCGGTCCGCCCGAGTTGCCGGGATTGACCGCGACGTCGGTCTGGATGAACGGCAGGTACTCGCCCGTATCGCGGCCGATGGCGCTGACGATGCCGGAGGTCACGGTGGAATCCAGCCCGAACGGCGAGCCGATGGCCAGCACCCACTGGCCCTTCTTCAGCTTCTTCGGATCGCCGATGACCAGCGGCGTCATGTCCTTGGCTTCGATCTTGATGAGAGCGACGTCCGTGCGCTCGTCCGTACCGATGACCTTGGCCTTGAACTCGCGTCCGTCGGTCAGGGTGACGTAGATGTCCGTCGCGTCCACCACGACGTGGTTGTTGGTCAGGATGTAGCCGTCGGCCGAGATGAAGAAGCCAGACCCCACGCCGCGCGGCACGGTGCGCTCTTCAGGCGGCGTCGGCTGCGGACGCTGGCGCGGATTGGGCGATTGGCCGGGCGGCTGGAATTCGGGACCGAAGAACCAGCGGAACAGTTCGTAGGGATCGCTGCCGCCGGGGCCATTGCCCCCGCCGCGCACGGGCACGGTGGCCGTGGTGCGGATATTGACGACGGCCGGATCGGCCTTTTCAACAATGGCCGTGAAGTCGGGCAAGCCGACCGCGGCGGGCGCCGTCTGCGCCGCCGTCACGGGCACGTAGGCGGTGGACAGCATGGTCCCCGCCGCGACAGCCGCCAGAAAGCGCCGGAAAAAAGCGTTCGAGACCGTCAATGCTTTCATATGTCACTCCGAAATTGCTGCTTGCGGAACGGCGGGAATCATTTGGCCCCGCCCTCCGCGGGTGCGGCTGCCGCGGGTGCGGGCGGCACGTACTCAGTAGCCTGCGCAAGTTGTTCCAGCGTGGCGGCCGGCACTTCGCCCACCGCGGTCAGCCAGAAGTCCGCGATGCGCGCGCCGTAGACGTTGATCGCGCCGCGCTGCGACGCGCCATGCAACGGCTGGTGATTGCGTTGGCTGTTGTAGGGCTCGATGAACACCGAAATCGCGGCCAGGCCGTCCGACAGCACCATCTGGCTGACGGGCGATCCGCGCTTCATGGCGCGCGAGACCTGCATGATCGTCTTGAAGCCATCAGGCGCCGGAATGCGCCATCCCTGGGCCGCCAGGTCCACGGGCTTCATGTTGGCCTCGAGCACCTTCCAGTCGCGCGTGTTCCAGCGCGAGGACAGCGACTGCGGATCCACTTCGGAACCCAATCGCAGCGAGGTGAACGACACCTGCTCGACCACGCCGCGCGCGGCGTTCAGCGTCTGGGCCTTGAGCAGCAGATTGGTTTCGACGTCCGCGCACAGGCGATAGCCGTAGCGCAGCTTGTCCAGCGGTTCGATCGTGATGAGCCGGCATTCGCGGCCCGCGACGCGATGCGGCGTGGGCTCGGTGCGGATCTTGTAGTGTTCGGACAGATTGGCCGCATCGCCCAGCAGCAGGCCGGGAAAGCGGTCGCCGCGGCGGCGCTCGATCAGCACGGTCTTGCGCTCGGGGATCAGGCACTGCACGTCGTCGTTGTGGCGCAGGTATTCGCGCGGCTGGCCATCAAGGATCTCGAGGCGTTCGCGCTCACCGGTGCCGTCAAGCACGTGCACCAGGCGCGAGGACTGGATCACATCGCCCTGCTGATACATGAAGACGCCGGCGTAATCCTGCTTGCGGGCCGCCTGCTGGATGCGCGTGAGCAGTTGCACCACATCTTCGGTCTGGC
>JAEYVD010000901.1 GCA_023432075.1 Pseudomonadota bacterium
TGCGATACAACGTGCCATCCGGCGATGTGGCGAGCACATCGGTCAATCGTCTTGCGGTGCCGAGCATATTCAATACCTCCATGCGCGGGCCGTCAGGTGTCGGCGCCAAAGTCGTCTGAACAATTCATGGCGGGAGCGCGAGGCAATGCCTTGCGCGCGACGCTAATGAAACTGTCCTCCTAACAATGAATCATCCAGTTGGTCTGGCGATACGCCGAGGGCCTCCGATACGCGGTCAAGAATGACCTGCCGGGGCCGAGGTCGCGGCCGTTCCAACTCGATATAGATAGAGTGATCGACGCCAAGCCGGGCAGCCATGTCAGCAGTGCTGATGTTCAGATGCTCGCGCCAGGCGCGTATCAAGCTCCAATCGTTGCCGGTTTTTAGATTGACTACAGCGGGCGGCAGGCGCGCCTTGGCCCCTGCAACTTTCTTGCGCGGGGCGCGCGGCGCGGATGCCGGCTTGTCATCGCCCGGGACCGCGCCGCTGTGCCGCGACTCGCCCCGGGGTGTGGTGTGTGCCGTGACGGCAAGAAAGATGGCGCCGCCGTTCAGTTGGCGATACTTGTCGTTGCCCATCCAGCAAAGCGTTTCGCCGTTGTCGAGCTTGCATTCGCAATCCAGGTGGGTATTGCTGGGCATGCCTTCGAGCTTGGCGATGGTTTCCGTGGTCGTGGCGTGTCGCACCACACGGTGCAACACACCGTCCGGCGAACGTACGAAGACGTCAGGTAGTCTCCAGGAAAACGGAATGATCATCTCCACAAACGAAGCCCATTACACCACTGTATAGCGCGGATGTAATGGTGAATTTGAGGGTTTCCCCGTAAGTGTCGCGCAACTGTCATAGGCGTGTGCTTGGGCGCCACGATCCTCACCAAACCTCGCGGCCGCCGCGGGGGCGCGGGTGTGTCTGGCGTGCGTGAGATGCCTTACGCGAGCTGCGCCGCGGCCAGCACGGCGGGCATGATCTCGGCTGCGGCGCCACGCAGGTTGTGATGGGCCATTGCGTCCAGCGGCGTGGCGGCGGGGTTGACCTGCACGACCGTGGCGCCGCGTGCGACGGCCAGCTGCGGCAGTTCGGCGGCGGGATACACCAAGGACGAAGTACCGATGCTGAACAGCAGGTCGCATTGCTGCACGGCAAGGGTGGCGTCGCGCCAGGCCTGCGCGGGCAGGCTTTCGCCAAACCAGACGACGCCGGGCCGGACTGGGGCGCCGCATGCCGTGCAGGCGGGCGGCGCCAGGCGCCGGCCGCCGTCGGGCTCTTGCGGCAGGTCGGTGGCAAACGACTGCGGAGCGCCGCAGCCCGAACAACGCGGCGCATGCAGGCTGCCGTGCAGATGCGTGACCGTGCTGCTGCCCGCACGCTCGTGCAGATCGTCCACGTTTTGCGTGATGACGGTCAGTTCCGGAACATGGCGCGCAAGGGTTGCGATGGCGTGGTGCGCGGCGTTGGGCGCGGCGCGCAGGACCTGCGCGCGCCGCCATTCGTACCAGCCCCACACCAGGTCGGGATGCTGGCGGAATGCGTCGGGCGTGGCCAGCGCCTGGGCGTCAAAGCGTGACCAGAGGCCGGTCAGGGCATCGCGGAACGTGGCGATGCCGCTTTCGGCGGATACCCCGGCGCCCGTGAAGACGACGACGCGGCGCGCACTGCGCAGGGCCTGCGCCAGCGCGGGCGGAATATCGTGATGCGTGTTTTTCATTTCCAACCTTGCAGACAGTTCGATACGCTGCACGCGCCGGCAAGGCGCTGTCAAGCGCGGAAATGCGGCCTTGCGGTGTGCGGCAAGCGGTGGACGCGTGCGTCGCCGTCCTGAATCGTGGATACTGTTTTTTCAATCTGGGATTTCATCCCCCTTGGAGATCTGAGAATGCCTGAATCGAACACCGGCGTGGAACGGCTGCGCCGCTTTATTGCCACCGCGACGCGGTTGGCCTCGCCGCAGGCGCTGGAACAGACCCCCGAGCTCGCCGCCGCGTTCGCGGACCTGGTGGGCCACGACGATTGGCTGCCCGACGCCTGTACCGCCCCGCATCCCCAGTTCTATCAGCAATACCTGCTGCATTGCGATCCGCTGGAGCGTTTCTCGCTGGTGAGCTTCGTCTGGGGGCCGGGCCAGTCCACGCCCGTGCACGACCACGAGGTCTGGGGCTATGTGGGCATGCTGCGCGGCGCCGAGATCAATCAGCGGTTCACGCGCGATGCGGACGGCCGGTTGGCGGTGGCGGGCGAGGCGACCACGCTTCGGCCGGGCGACGTCGAGCGCCTGTCGCCGGCCGAGGGCGACATCCATCGCGTGTCCAACGCCTATCCCGACCGGGTGTCCATCAGCGTGCATTTGTATGGCGGCAATATCGGCGCCGTGTTGCGCCACGTGTACGACCCCGATTCCGGCCAAGCCAAGCCGTTCGTCTCGGGCTATTCGTCGCCCAGCCTTCCCAATCTGTGGGATCGGTCCGCTGCCGTGCGCGCCACGTTGGGGTAGTGCGTCCGCCGGGCGGAATTTGCTGTTCCCGCACCGCGTCCCGTGCTATGTTCCCGTCCTAAATATTAGGAAAAATCACGAATGGACAAGACGCTGCTTAAAGGGCTGATGGTGTTGGAAGCCGTGACCGATGTGGACAATCCGCCGCGCACCATCGACGCGCTGGCGGCCCGCGTGGGTCTGACCCGCAGCAATACCCATCGCACCTTGCAGACGCTGATACACGCCGGCTACGTCATCAAGGACGATGACGGCGGCGGTTACCGCGGGGCCGTGCGCCTTTTCGAACTGGCGGCGCGGCAACTGGCGCAACTGGACGTGCGCAAACTGGCGGCGCCCCACATGCGCACGCTGGCGGACCAGACCGGCGAGACCGTGCACTTGTCGGTGCTGGACGGCTTTGACGTGGTGTACGTGGACAAGATCGACAGCCCGCAACCCATTCGCGCGTACTCCATGGTGGGCGGCCGTGCGCCCGCCTATGCCGTGGCGACCGGCAAGGCGCTGCTTGCCTACCAGGCCGAGGGCTACGTCGAACGCTACGCGGAGCAGATGGTGCGGCACACGCCATCCACGATCGTGTCCATGCCGCTCTTGAAAGACGAGTTGCGCAAGATCGCGCGCGCCGGTTACGCGGTGAACCGCGGAGAATGGCGCGAAGGGGTGGGCGGGCTGGCCGTGACCGTGTTCAACAGCCTGGACCAGCCCGTGGCCGCGGTCGGTATCTCCGGGCCGCTTGACCGCCTGAGCGCCGCTAGGATGAAGCAGCTTGCGCCGGATGTGGCGGCCTGTGCGCAGTCCATCTCTCAGGGGATGGGCTATCGCCGCGGGTTCCTGGATCAGTGATGGTCGCGGCGCGCAGGGTGGCCGCGATCCGCTCGGCCTGATCCCGCGCCAGACGGGCATTGACATCCATGGACGTGGTCCAGAAGTAGGTGCCTCCCGCCAGGCTGCCCAGCACCGAGACGCCGGCCACGCGCTGGCCAGCGGCATTCATCAGGCAGCCCGTGTCGTAGTCCAGCGTCAGTCCGCCGTGCGGATCGGCTTGCGCGTGGCCCTCGCGCAATAGTTGGGACACCAGCGGATCGTCCGTGCGCTGCGCGTCCACCGAGAAGCTCGTGGCGTTGATCAGATGATGGCTCACGTGTTCGATCTGACCTTCCGCCGTGCGCAGCCGCGTGCGGAACAGGCCTGTGGCCGGATCGTGCTCGCACCCGGCAAAGCCCGCGGCAACGCTGAGCTGATCCGCGCCGAACAAGGTCTGCAATTTCAAGGCGTTGCGCATCGGAAACGTTGCGCGCCGGGCCATCCATAGCGATCGCCATTGCGACTGGAAACGGCGCCGTTCGGTGTCGGGCAGCAAGTGCCAGATCTGGTCCACCGCTGCGTTGGTGGCCGCGGCCACCGCCTGCCACGGACGGGGGGCGGCCGACGACCGGCGGATCTCGTCTTCCAGCGTGGACCGCGCGTCGCCGTCCATGCCCAACACCTCGTCGGCGTCCAGCGAACCCTGCAGCGCCACCACTTCGTCGCGCAGCGCTTGCCAAACGATGTCGAGCGTCAGCGATCCGCCGTGCTGAGCGGCCAGGGCCAGGGAGCCGGCGCGGCTCAGGCGTTGCAACGTGTCGGGCGGACGGTTGTACGGGCTGCGCACCGACGGCAAGCGGCCGTTGCGCGACACGCACAGGATCGGACCGCGGTGCCCGGCCTGCTGCAGCGCAGCCACGGCGTCCACCGCGCTCAGACTGGTGCCGACGATGGTTACCGACGCATCGGGCGCGATGTCCTGCGCCAGCGCCGAGACCGGATACGGGCTGTTGAAGTATCCCGGCACGCCTTCGAGCGACGGAAATGCCTGTGAGGGCAGGTTGCCGTTGCACAGCACGGCATGGCGCGCGTGGCGCAGCGCGCCGTGTTCGGGCTGTACGAGTGCGCCGCCGTCTGGCTGCGGCGCCACGCGGTGCACGCGGCTGCGCACGTGTTCCAGCGTTACGCCCAGGGACCGGGCGAGCTGGCGGCAGCGTTCGTAGACCGCGCCCATGTAGGCGCCGAAGAGCGGACGCGGCAGGAAGTCGGCCGGATCGATCGCGGTGACGCCGTAACCGGCGAGCCAGCCGGCATCCTGCGCGCGCAGCCAGTCGACGAAGTCCAGCCGATGGTCGGCGCGCGCCGACATGTTGCCTGCGGGAATGTTGAGCAGGTTGCTGCGCAGATCGTCCTGATATGCGCCGCCCGGACCGGGCACGGCCTGCGGTTCGAATAGATGGATCACCGGCGGCCGTGTGCCGGGCGCGGCCGGTGCGGCCTGCAGCGCCAGCAGGAACTGATACAGGAAGCTGACGCCGACCGAGCCGCCGCCGACGATGGCCAGGTCGGTTGCGGCCGGCAGGCCCGGTGCGGGGGCGCGCGTCATTTCGCCGCCGACAGGCGCACCACGTCTGCCCAGCGCGAGACCTCCTGCTTGAGCATCCGGCTGGTGTCGGCGGGTGTGGTGGCGATGGCGTCGGCGCCAAGCTTCAAGGCGGCCTGCTGCACGGAAGGCAGCGCGGCGGCTTGGCGCATGCCGTCGGACAGCTTGTCGACGACTGCGGGCGGCGTGCCCGCCGGCGCGAGCAAGGCGTACGTGGTGGCGACGGCGTAGTCCTTCACGCCTTGCTCCATCAGCGTCGGCAGGTCGGGCAGCGCCGTGGCGCGCTTGGCGGTCGTGACGCCCAAGAGGCGGATCTTGCCGCTGGCAACCTGCGGCAAGAGGGCGGGCAAGGTCTCGATGACCATGTCGATCTGGCCGCCCAACAGATCCGTGATGGCCGGTCCGCTGCCGCGGTAAGGCACGTGCATCAGTCGCGTGCCGGTCACCGCCTGGAAGAGTTCGCCCGCCATGTGCTGCGACGTGCCGGGGCCGGCCGATCCGAACGTGATCGTGCCGGGTTTGCTCTTGGCAAGCGCGATCAGTTCCTGCACGTTCTTGGCGGGAATCTTGCTGCTGTTGACCGCCACCGCCATCGGCATGCTGGTGGCCATCGACACGCCGACGAAGGCCGTGCCGAAATCGTAGCCCGGCTTGTCGGGCATGGCCGCGTGGATGGCGTGGCTGCCCACGG
>JAEYVD010000902.1 GCA_023432075.1 Pseudomonadota bacterium
GAGCTCGCCCGGCCTGAAGCCAGGGCGTCGCGACAATCCAAAGGCAGGGACGTACGCCGTACGCCCTTTGCCTGCTTACTTCAGATGTGCGTTGACCAGTTTGGTCAGTTCGAACATCGTGACCTGATCCTTGCCGAAGATCGGGCGCAGCTTGGCATCGGCGTTGATGTTGCGCTTGTTGCTGGCATCTTGCAGGTTGTGCTTCTTGATGTATTCCCAGATCTTCTTGGTGACCTCGGTACGCGGCACGGCTTCCGAGCCGATGACAGCGGCCAATTCGGCGCTGGGGGTCAGCGGCTTCATGAATGCAGCGTTCGGCTTGCGCGCGGTCGCGGGTTTGGAGGTTGTGGCCATAATGCGGCGCTCCTTCTCTGGCTGTTGGAAAAATTGTCCTGCGGCCGGAGCATAACGTGTCTCTCCCGTAAAGACAAAGGCATTTATCCTCTGTAGCAACTAAAATGCACCGACCGTCCCCTCTATCACGTCATTCTGTAACGTCCTATGTACGCACGTTCTCCGTTGGAATCGATTCGGCTTTTTCATGACGAATTGACGGCGCTTCGGCGCGATTTGCATGCTCATCCGGAATTGGGTTTTGAAGAAGTCCGCACGTCGGGCATCGTCGCCGGTGCGCTGGAAGCGTTGGGCATCGAGGTGCACCGCGGGATCGGCAAGACCGGTGTAGTAGGCGTAATCCGTGGCAAACGGTGCGACAGCGGCCGCATGATTGGATTGCGCGCCGACATGGACGCGTTGCCCATGACCGAGGACAACACGTTCGGGCACAAGTCGACCAAGCCCGGATTGATGCACGGCTGCGGCCACGATGGCCACACGGCGGTGCTGATCGGCGCGGCCAAGTACCTGGCGCAGACGCGCAATTTCGATGGTACGGCCGTGTTGATTTTCCAGCCGGCGGAAGAAGGGCGCGGCGGGGCGCGCGCCATGCTTGAGGACGGCCTGTTTGACACGTTTCCTTGCGATGCGATCTACGCCTTGCACAACTGGCCGGGGCTGAAGCCGGGCACCATCGGCATCAATCCGGGTCCGATGATGGCGGCGGCCGATCGCTTCGAGATCCTGATCACGGGCCGAGGCGGCCACGGGGCGCATCCTTATCAGACGATTGATCCGGTGACGATCGCGGGCCAGATCATCACGGCGTTGCAGACGATCGTGTCGCGCAACGTGAATCCGTTGGATTCGGCCGTGCTGTCGATCGGTTCGGTGCAGGCCGGTCACCCCGGCGCGATGAGCGTGATTCCACGCGAGGCGCGGATGGTTGGCACGGTGCGGACATTCCGCAAGTCGGTCCAGGAAATGGTCGAGACGCGCATGCGGGAGCTAGTGAGCGCAATTGCCGGTGCGTTCGGCGGCACCGCCGAAGTGGTCTACGAGCGCATCTACCCCGCGACCCTGAACACCCCTCAGCACGCCAACCTGGTAGCAGACATCGCGACCGAGATGATCGGCAAGGAAAACGTGGTGCGCGACCTGGTACCCTCGATGGGGTCCGAAGACTTTTCGTTCATGTTGCAAGCCAAGCCGGGCGCCTATTTCCGTCTTGGTCAGGGGGGAGCCGATTCCGGCTGCCTGCTGCACAACCCGCATTTCGATTTCAACGATGCCGTCATTCCCCTGGGTAGCGCGATGTTCTGCGCGCTGGCCGAACGGGGCATGCCGCTTGCAGATTAAGAAGCCTTCCATGTCTATTCAAAGCACGACTCAACTCACCATTACCCGTCCGGACGACTGGCATCTGCATTTGCGCGACGGCGCGGCGCTTGAAGCCGTGGTCGCTGATACGGCGCGGCAGTTTGCCCGCGCCATCATCATGCCTAACCTGAAGCCGCCGGTCACGACGACGGAACAGGCGTTGGCGTATCGCGGCCGCATTCTGGAAGCGCTTGCGAAGTCGGGCGTTAACCCGGATTCGTTCACGCCCCTGATGACGCTGTACCTGACGGACAACACATCGGCCGAAGAAATCGTGCGCGCGCATGCGTCTGGCCAGGTCTACGCGGTCAAGCTGTATCCCGCGGGCGCCACGACCAACTCGGATGCGGGCGTGACCGATTTGCTGGGCAAGTGCACGAAGGCGCTGGAAGCACTGCAGAAGTGTGGGATGCCGTTGCTGGTGCATGGCGAAGTGACGGATCCGTCGATTGACGTCTTCGACCGCGAGGCCATTTTTGTCGAGCGCGTGATGAAGCCGTTGCGGCGCGCGTTTCCGGCATTGAAGGTGGTGTTCGAACACATCACGACGAAGGAAGGCGCCGAGTACGTGCGCGATGCGGAAGGTCCGATTGCCGCGACGATCACCCCGCAGCATATGCTTTACAACCGCAATGCGATCTTCCAGGGCGGCGTGCGGCCTCATTGGTATTGCCTGCCGATTCTCAAGCGCGAGACGCACCGTCTTGCACTGGTCGAGGCGGCAACCAGCGGCAGTCCGCGCTTTTTCCTGGGAACGGACAGCGCGCCGCATGCGCGCGGTCTGAAGGAGCATGCCTGTGGCTGCGCGGGTTGCTACACCGCGCTGCATGCAATGGAGCTGTACGCCACCGCGTTCGAGGCGGCGGGCAAGCTCGACAAGCTGGAAGGTTTTGCCAGCTTCCACGGCCCGGATTTCTACGGCCTGCCTCGCAACACCGGCACGCTGACTCTGTCGCGCGAGACTTATCAAGTGCCGCAAGAATTGGCGTTCGGCGATACGACGCTGGTCCCGCTGGCCGCTGGAGAGGCGCTGGATTGGCGCGCCCACGTTTGAAGGCATGGCGGCTCGCGCCGGCTTAAAAAAACGGGTGAGCGGCGTTGCCGTTCACCCGTTTTTTTTTGCCGCTCAGCGGACTATCTATATATAGCAGTGATGTCAGAGCGTGCCGTCGCGCCGCGCTTCCAGCAGTTCCCAGCGCGCGAACTTCTCTTCGAGTTCGGTTTCCAGTTTGGCGAGTTCGCCGTTGATGCGTTCGACCTCGTCGGGCGCGTCGCGATAGAGACTGCCATCCGCCAGCTTGCCTGCCAGTTCAGCCTGCTGGGCCTCGAGCGCGGCAATCGCGTCGGGCAGGCCTTCGAGTTCGCGCAGATCCCAGGCGTTGATCTTGCCGGCCTTCGCAGGCTTTGGGCGTGCGGCTTTCGCGCGAACGGCACTGTCGTCGGCGGATTTGGCAGCCTTGTCGGCGTCGGTCTGCGAGGCGGCGGGCGCCGGCCGCTGTGAAACCCATTCGTCGTAACCGCCCACGTAATCGCGCCAGTGGCCGTCGCCCTCATAGGCGATGGTCTGCGTCACCGCGTTGTTGAGGAAGGCGCGGTCATGGCTGACCAGCAGCACGGTGCCGGCATATTCCTGCAGCAGCTCTTCCAGCAGTTCCAGCGTTTCGATGTCCAGGTCGTTGGTGGGTTCGTCCAGCACCAGCACGTTTGCCGGGCGTGCAAAGAGCCGCGCCAGCAACAGGCGCGCGCGTTCGCCGCCTGACAGGCTGCGCACGGGCGAACCGGCGCGTGCCGGCGAAAACAGGAAATCGCCCAGATAGGTCATCACGTGCTTACGCACGCCGCCGATCTCGACCCATTCGCTTCCCGGGCTGATGATGTCGACGAGCGAGGCGTTTTCGTCAAGCTGCGCGCGCATCTGATCGAAGTAGGCGACCGCGACGTTGGTGCCCAGGCGCGTCGCGCCGGTGTCGGGTTGCAGTTCGCCCAGGATGAGCTTGAGCAGCGTGGTCTTGCCCGCGCCATTGGGTCCGATGATGCCGATGCGGTCGCCGCGCAGCAGGGTTGTGGAATAGTCGTCGACCACGATCTTGTCGCCAAACCGCTTGCTGACGTGTTCGAGTTCGGCCACGAGCTTGCCGGACCGTTGGCCTTCGGCCAGCGCCAGCGATACGTTGCCGACGCGCTCGCGGCGCTCGGCGCGCTGCACGCGCAGGCTTTCCAGGCGGCGCACACGGCCTTCGTTTCGCGTGCGGCGCGCTTCCACGCCCTTGCGGATCCAGACTTCTTCCTGTGCCAGCAGTTTGTCGAAACGCGCCTGTTCCAGCCGTTCGGATTCCAGCCACTGCGCCTTGCGCTCCTGCCATTGCGAGAAGTTGCCGGGGAAGCTCAGGAGACGGCCGCGGTCGAGTTCGACGATGCGGGTGGTGACGGCGTCCAGGAAGCGGCGGTCGTGGGTGATGATGACCGCTGCACCTTTCCAGGCGCGCAGCATGTCCTCCAGCCACGCAATGCCTTCGAAGTCCAGATGGTTGGTGGGTTCGTCGAGCAGCAGCAGATCCGGCTCGTCGATCAAGGCGCGGGCAAGGGCGACGCGCTTGCGGGTGCCGCCGGACAATCCCGCGATCTGCACATCGGCGGGCAGGCCCAACTTTTCGATGACGGCGCGGGCGCGCGAGGGGCGCTGCCAGTCTTCGTGGTCGCCGTCCGTGTTGCACACGACATCGAACACCGTGGCATTGTCGTCAAGCTCGGGCTCTTGTTCGACGGTGGCCACGCGCAGGCTGGAGCTGCGGGCGATGGCGCCGTCGTCTGGCTGCGTGCGGCCGTCGAGCAGCCGGAGGAGCGAGGACTTCCCTGCGCCATTGCGGCCGATGAGGCCTATGCGTTCGCCGGACTGGATGGCGAAGTCGGCATGGTCGAGCAGCGGATGGTGCCCATACGCGAGCTGGACGTCGGTCAGGGTAATGAGAGTTTCGAGGGCCATGTGGGTTGTTGGTGTCTGCGGCAGCTAAGCGGATCAGCGCGTATTGTCGCAGGAACCCGAGGGACCGGTCTTGCAGTCGCCGGCTGCTCCGGGGACAGAGCGGGCGGGTGTACTAGAATACGTGCTGCAAGACGGGTTGGACGATCGCGGTGGGCGCAAGCCCATCGAGGAAGGTCCGGACTCCATAGGGCAGGGTAACGGCTAACGGCCGTCCGGTCGCGCTTTCGGGCACGGCTGAGGAATAGGACCACAGAGACGAGACTGCGGCGCGGGCGCGCTTTGCGCGCACTGATACGGCCATCTCCGTATTGCGCCGACCGGCAACGGGCGGCGGCATCGCAGGGTGAAACGCGGCAACCTCTATCCGGAGCAACATCAAATAGGCATGCGTGCGGCCTCACGGCCGTGAAGGGCGGCTCCGTCCGAGCATGCGGGTAGATGGCTACAGCGGCTCAGCAATGAATCGCGCAGAGGAATGATCGTCCGCCAGGGCAACCTGGCGTACAGAATCCGGCCTATAGACCCGTCTTGCATTGAATTCTGCCGGCGCGCGCGGATCTGGACGAGGCCGCGCGGCCGTCTGGCGTTCCACGCGCCAGTTTATTTTCACTTCCAGGGTCGCCTGTCCGGCGGGAAGCCTCGCCAACTCGACGGATCGACCGGGCGGCAGACGGTAACTTGACCCCATTAGCCGCTACTTCTGAAGTAGGACTTTTAGAGTATGTCGCAACCTCCTGATTTATTGGGAGGTTTTTCTTTTTGCGTATTTACAAGTTGATCTAAGTCCTTGTTGTGATTGAAAAAATTGCAACCACGCGCTTGACCGCCCCTGTGCCCATACCGTAGAGTGGGAAATAGTAGGAAATTGTGCAATTAAGTGGGGTAAAAGTGGTGTTTCAGGGAAGCAGCGCGCTCACGCTGGATGCCAAGGGACGGATCTCGATTCCGACCCGGCATCGTGACGCGCTCGTGTCGCAGGCCGAAGGCCGGCTGACCCTGACCCGCCACCCCGACGGCTGCCTGCTGGTGTATCCGCGGCCCGAGTGGGAAAAGAAGCGCGAGCAGATCGCGGCTTTTCCCATGACGGCTCGCGCGCTGCAGCGGCTGTTGCTGGGCAACGCTCAGGACGTGGAACTGGACGGCTCCGGCCGGGTCCTGATCGCTCCTGAACTGCGCAACGCTTCCGGTATGACGCGCGATGTGATGCTGCTCGGTCTGGGCTCTCACTTCGAGCTGTGGGACGCCGCTACCCTGGCCAGCCGAGAGGCTGAAGACTTGGCCAAGGGTATGCCGGACGTGTTGAACCAGTTTTCGTTCTGAAAGAGTTATGGAATTCGAACATCGGCCCGTCCTCCTGGCGCCGACGGTGGACGCGCTTTTGCTGCCTGGTTTTGGCGGCAAGGGCGCGGCACGGTCGCAGCCGCAGGATGGGCAGGATGTGGCTACGCGAATCGAAAGTGGCGTCTTTGTCGACGGCACGTTCGGACGGGGTGGCCACAGCCGAGAATTGCTTGGCCGGCTGGGCAAGCAAGCCCGGCTGATCGTGTTTGACAAGGACCCGCAGGCCATTGCGGTCGCCAACGCGCTGGGGGCCGAGGATGCGCGGGTCACGGTAGTGCATGGGGGCTTTGCCACCATGGCTGAAGAATTGGAGCAGCGCGGCATCGGCAAGGTCGATGGCGTGATGCTGGATCTGGGCGTTTCGTCGCCTCAGATCGACGATGCCGAGCGCGGTTTCTCGTTCATGCGAGACGGCCCACTCGATATGCGGATGGACACCACTCGTGGTCCCACGGTGGCGGATTGGCTGGCGCAAGCCAGTGTGGATGAGATGCGGGAGGTCATAGCGGATTATGGCGAAGAACGGTTTGCTTTTCAGGTTGCAAAGGCGATTGCTGCTCGCCGCGCAACAAGGCCGCTGCGCACCACGCTCGAGCTTGCCGAGTGCGTCGCCAGCGCCGTCCGCACGCGCGAAAAGGGGCAACATCCGGCCACACGCACCTTTCAAGCTTTACGGATTTACATCAATCGGGAACTCGAAGAGCTCGCGCGCACCCTCGCGTCAGCTTTAGACCTGCTTGCCCCAGGGGGGAGGTTGGCGGTGATCAGCTTTCATTCGCTTGAAGACCGCATGGTGAAGCAATGCATCGCGGCGGCGGCTCGTCCGGCTGCCGCGCATGCACGCCTGCCCCTGCGCGAGAGCGAAATGCCCCAGCCTGTCGTCCGTTCCCTTGGCAAGGTCGTGGCCGAAGACGATGAAGTCTCGTCCAACGCCCGTGCCCGCTCGGCCATCCTGCGGGTGGCCGAGCGCACCGAAACACCGCTGCCCCCCGAGGGCGGCTTTGCATTTGTGAAGATCGGCTCGCTGCCCGGCAGCGACCTCGCCCCGCCGCCCCGTCGCGGCGGCAAGGGAGGGCGCCGCTAATGGGTCGCGTCAACCTGATCGTTGCGGCTTTGCTGATGCTGTCGGCCATTTCCCTGGTCACCAGCCGGTATCAGTCGCGCCAGCTCTTCGTGGAGCTGGGCCGCGATCAGGCGCATGCGCGCGACCTCGAAACCAATTGGCGGCGCCTGCAGCTCGAACGCGCCGAACTGGCCCGCAATGCGCGGGTCGACGCCATCGCGCGTGACGGGCTGAAGATGATCCCCATCGTGCCGGATCGCACCCTCTATATGAACCAGGCGCCCGTGCCCGCGGCCGCCGGAGGCTCGCAATGAAGCGCGTGCCCTTCTTCGACAACCCCGTGCTGCGCGGGCAACTGCCCACGTGGCGCGCCCGCCTGGTCCTGATCCTGCTGTTTGGCGGGTTCACGGTGCTGGCCGGCCGCGCGCTGTTCCTGCAAGGGTTGTCGACGGAGTTCCTGCAGCAGCAGGGCGAGCGCCGTTACGAGCGTACGCTGACACTGGCCGCCACGCGCGGCAAGATCATGGACCGCAATGGCGCGGTGCTGGCCTCCAGCGTGCCCGCGCGCGCCATCTGGGCCATTCCCGAAGACGCGAAGCAGGCAACGCCCGCACAGATTGACGCACTGGCCAAGCTGCTGGAGACGCCCGTCGGCGACTTGCGCCGCCGCTTCGTGGATGAGGACAAGAACTTCGTGTACCTGAAGCGCCAGGTCTCGATGGACGTCGCCGACAAGATCAAGCAGTTGGGCATGCCCGGCGTGCACCAGCAGCCCGAAACGCGCCGCTACTACCCGGATGGCGATGTGATGGCCCACGTGGTGGGTTTCAACAGCGTCGAGGATCAGGGTCAGGAAGGCGTCGAGCTGACGTTCAATCAGCAGTTGTCGGGCCGCCCGGGAAGCCGCCGCGTCATCAAGGACCGTCTGGGACGCGTCATCGAAGACGTGCAGGCCGTCACGTTGCCGGTGGACGGCCGCGACCTGCGCCTGTCCATCGACACGCGCCTGCAGTACCTGGTGTTCAAGGAATTGAAGGACGCCATGGACAAGCACCGCGCAAAGGGTGCGACGGCCGTGGTCGTGGACGTGCACACGGGCGAGATCCTGGCGCTGGCCAACGTGCCGACCTTCGATCCGAACAATCGCGAAACCTTCCACGGCGCCAACCTGCGCAACCAGGCGATCACGGATACGTTCGAGCCGGGCTCGATCATGAAGCCGTTCACCGCCGCGCTGGCGCTGGACCTGGGCCGCATCAGCACGTCGACGCAATTCGAGACGGGCAATGGCCGGTTCACGTATCAGGGCAGCACGATCAGCGACGTCAGCCGCAACGGCACGCTGGACGTGGCGGGCGTGCTGCGCAAGTCCAGCAACATCGGCATGACGATGATCTCCGAAAAGCTGGAATCCCGCGAAATGTGGGACCGTTTCACCGAATTGGGCCTTGGTCAGGCACCCCAGGTGGGATTCCCCGGCGCCGCGCCGGGCCGTCTGCGTCCTTGGGAACGCTGGCGCCTGATTGAAAAGGCCACCATGGCTTACGGCTACGGCTTGTCTGTGTCGCTGTTGCAGGTGGCCCGCGCCTATACCGTTTTTGCCCGCAACGGCGACATGGTGTCGCTGACCCTGGTCAAGCGCGACAGCGATCCGACCAGCGTGAAGATCTACTCGCCCAAGACGACGGCTCTGGTGCGCGCCATGCTGGAGGCCGCGACCGGTCCCGATGGCACGAAGGCCGCGCAGGTGCAGGGTTACCGCGTGGCGGGCAAGAGCGGCACCGCGCGCAAGATCGTGGACGGGAAGTACAGCACGCAACGTTACCGCAGCTCGTACGTGGGCTTTGCCCCGGTGTCGGATCCCAAGATCGTGGTGGCCGTGTCCATCGACGAACCGACGATCGGCGGCTATTACGGCGGCGCCATCGCCGCGCCCGTGTTCTCCCATATCGTGGGGGGGAGCCTGAGGCTGATGGGGGTGCGGCCAGACGCACCGTTTGAATCCACGATTGTTGCTGGTATCAAGGAGCCAGGCAGATGAGCGCCAACGGCTTCCACTCTTCCCCTGTCGCCACGGTTGCCGAGACCGTGGCGTGGTTGCATGAGCGCGTGTCGCTGACCGCGCATCTGAAGCTGGACTCGCGCGACATCGAGCCCGGCGACGTGTTCGTCGCCTGCCCGGGCCTTTCCAGCGACGGCCGTCTCTATATAGACAAGGCGTTGGCGCTGGGCGCCAGCGCGGTGCTGTTCGAAGCCCCGGCCACCGATGCCGTGCAGGCCGCATCGGCCGGCACGCCCATGCTTGCCGTCACGGGCTTGCGTTCGTTGCTGGGCGAGCTGGGCGACACCTGGTATGGACGTCCGTCGGCCGCGCTGGCGGTGGTTGCCGTAACGGGCACCAACGGCAAGACCTCTTCGGTGCAATGGATTGCGCATGCGCTGAGCCGCAACGAGAAGGCTTGCGGCACGATCGGCACGCTGGGCGCCGTGCTGCCCGACGGGCAGACGCTGGGCGGCAGCCTGACGACGCCCGACGTGCTGACGGTGCATCGCACGCTGGCAGCGATGCGCGACGCCGGCGCGAAGGCCGTGGCCATGGAGGCCTCGTCGATCGGCATCGAACAAGGCCGCATGGACGGCGTGCGCGTGGCGCTGGCCGCCTTTACGAATCTGACGCGCGACCATCTGGACTACCACGTCACGATGGAGCGCTACGAAGAAGCCAAGGCGCGTCTCTTCAAGTGGCCAGATCTGACTGCGGCAGTGATCAACGCCGACGATGAGGCGGGACGGCGGATGCTCGCTGCCTTGCCGGAAGGTGTCTCGCCGATGGGCTACAGCCTGAGCGATGATCCCGCAATCCCCGCCGCGATGCGTGCACGCGATCTGCAGGCGACGTCGCAGGGCCAGATTTTTACGCTGGTGTCGCCGCATGGCGAGGCCCAGATCGTGACGCGCCTGCTGGGTGCGCACAACGTTTCGAACCTGCTGCTGGTGGCGGGCGTGCTGTACAAGCTGGGCCTGCCGTTCGCGCAGATTGCGCGCGAGCTGGCCGCGACGGACCCGGTCGATGGCCGTCTGCAGACCGTGGAACCCGCTGTCAGCCTGCCGGCGCATGCGGCCCGCGGTCCGCTGGTGGTGGTGGACTACGCCCACACGCCTGACGCGCTCTCGCGCGCGTTGCTGGCATTGCGCGCCGTCGCCACGGCGCGTTCTGGCCGCCTGGTTTGCCTGTTTGGTTGCGGCGGCGAGCGCGATCCGGGCAAGCGTCCCGTCATGGGCGTGATCGCCGCGGAGCTGGCGGATCACGTCGTTGTCTCCAGCGACAATCCGCGCACCGAGTCGCCCGAGGCGATCGTCCAGCAAATCCTGGCCGGCATTCCCGAAGCGGTGCGTCCCGACGTCGAAGTTGATCGTGCGCGCGCCATCCTGCAGACGATCTGGGCGGCTTCGCCCGAAGATGTGGTGCTGTTGGCGGGCAAGGGACACGAGACCTACCAGGACATCGGCGGCGAAAAGCTGCCGTTCGACGACCGCGAGTGGGCGCGCGTGGCGCTGCTGTTGCAGCAGACGCCAGGCGTGTCCACGGATACGCGCCGCATTGGCGAAGGCGAGTTGTTCGTCGCGCTGGTCGGTGAGAACTTCGACGCGCATAACTATCTGGATCAGGCGGCCTCGCGCGGCGCCTGCGCGGCACTCGTCGCGCATCGGGTCGCCGATGCCGGGCTGCCGCAGCTGGTCGTGGGTGATACGCGTGTCGCGCTGACGCGCATCGGCGCCGCCTGGCGTTCGCGTTTTTCGCTGCCCGTGGTGGCGGTGGCCGGCAGCAATGGCAAAACGACCACCAAGGAAATGATCTCCGCGATGCTTGCCGAGTGGCAAGGCGAAGCGGGGCGTCTGGCCACGGCCGGCAATCTGAACAACGATATCGGCGTGCCGCTGACCTTGCTGCGCCTGCGCCCCGCGCATCGCGCCGCCGTGTTCGAACTGGGCATGAACCATCCGGGCGAGATTGCGCAGTTGGCCGCCATTGCCGCGCCGACCGTGGCGCTGGTTACCAATGCGCAGCGCGAGCACCAGGAATTCATGCACACCGTCGAGGCTGTTGCGCACGAGAACGGCGCCGCGATCGCCGCGCTGCCGGCGGACGGAATCGCGGTGTATCCCGGTGACGAACCCTACGCGGCCATCTGGGATGCGCTGGCCGGGCCGCGCCGCGTGCTGCGGTTCGGGCTGCAGCCGGGGCTGGACGTGTATGCGGAACAGATCATCGCGCAAGTGGATTCCACGCGTTGCCGTGTCGTGACGCCAGTAGGCATTGCCGACCTGGCGCTGCCGGTGGCGGGCCTGCACAACCTGCGCAACGCGCTGGCGGCCATTGCCAGCGCGATCGCCGCAGGTGCGCCGCTGGAGACGGCGGTGAGGGCGCTGGCGGGATTCAGCCCAGTGGCCGGCCGCATGCAGCACAAGCGAATGAGTGACGGAACGCTGCTCATCGATGACACCTACAATGCCAACCCCGACTCGGTTCGCGCGGCCATCGATGTGCTCGCGCGCATTGCCGGCACGCGCGTCCTGGTGCTGGGCGACATGGGCGAAGTCGGGGACAACGGCCCCGCCATGCATGTCGAGGTGGGCAATTACGCGCGCGAGCATGGGCTCGACGCATTCATCACGCTAGGCGAAGCCAGCCGGGCGGCAGCTGCCGCATTCGGCCCTGGCGCGCACGCCTGCGCATCGGTAGACGAAGTCGTTGCCGCCTTGCGCGGCTTGCGCCCGTCCTGCGTATTGGTAAAAGGATCGCGCTTTATGCGCATGGAGCGGGTAGTGA
>JAEYVD010000015.1 GCA_023432075.1 Pseudomonadota bacterium
GTCGATAAGCCCGAGGGAATCCGTAGGAGTCGCCGAAGGCGAGGACGAGGATGACGACGGGGCAGTCCGGAGCGAAGGCTCCGGACCGCAATCGTGGCCCCGCGCGCCCCGGGCCGCCGCCGTGCCGGACGCCTTAAAAACTCAACCCGCCAACCCAAGAGACCAAGCCAACCTCCAGCCCTAAATCACTCGAGGCCCTTAAGACGCGCCTCCGATTCGAGCGATTGCCTAAAGCCTCTGACACCCTGACTGCAGGCATCCCCAACCCAAGCCCGCTCTCACCCAGCCACCCTCAAAGCACCCGCAAAATCGCATCTCTAGCCTGATGCGACAGTTCCAGTCGCGTCGGCAGCGACCCATCCGGATGCCGCGCCGCCAGCGGGGGCAGGAACACCACCTCGACTGCCAATCCTGTAACGCCCAGCACGCGCCAGAGGTTCGCCACCAGCGACTCCTCGCCCACGAAGGCCGCGTAGCCGCTGCGTTTGCCGTGCTGCATGAAGCGCAGCGCCACGGGTTGGATTTCCACCGCCGCTGCGCGAGCCGGTTCGAACAGGCTGGCGTGAAAAGGGAGCAGGTCGAAGCCTTCGCTCGTGGTGCCTTCGGGGAACAGGCCGACCGCGTCGCCCTGTTTGAAGCGGACCTGCATCGACTCACCCATCGCGTGGACCGCGTGGCGTTGGCCGCGTTCGATGAACAGCGTACCGGCGCCGGCGACCAGCCAGCCGATCACCGGCCAGGATCGGATCTCGCTCTTGGCCACGAAGGACGTCGCGCGGGCGGAGTTCAGCACGAAGATGTCGATCCAGGACACGTGGTTCGCCACCAGCAGCACCGGGCCTTCCAGGCGCGGCTCACCCTTCAGGATCACCTGCAGGCCACAGGCGGCCATCAGCCAGCGCGACCAGCGGCGGTTGAGCCGCGCGCGGGCGGCGGGGCGCATCAGGGGGAAGGCCAGGCCCACGCAAAGCAGGCCGAAAATGATAAGGGGCAGGACAAGGCTCAGCCGTAGGACAAAGCGCAGCAGCTTCAAACTGGAGTCTCCCAGGCCGGTTGGCCACCGACCACGGTGGCTCGTACTCGACCGGGCAGCATCATACCTGCGAAAGGTGTATGGGCGCCGCGGCTTTGCAGCGCCGCGGGCATCACCATCCATTCCGCGTCCAGGTCCGCCAGACACAGGTCTGCCGGCGCATCCACGCCCAGATGGCCGCACGGGCCGAGCTGCGGCGCGACGGCGGCGAGCACCGCGGCCGGGCCGGACGTTACGCGCGCCAAAGCGTCGCCGATGGGACGGCGGCTGTCGCGCGCCCATTTCAACGCTAGCGACAAGAGCAGTTCGAGCCCCGTCGCGCCCGGCGTGGACGCCGCGAACGGTTCTGCCTTGCCTCGGGCGTCAACCGGCGTGTGATCCGAGCACAGCGCGTCGATCATGCCGTCAGCCAGCGCCGACTGGATCGCGTCGCGGTCGCGCTGGCCCCGCAGTGGCGGCGTCAGGTGGTGATTCGTGTCGAAGAAGCCGATGTCCACGTCGGTCAGCAGCAGGCTGTTCACCGATACATCCGCCGTGACCGGCAAGCCTTCGCGGCGGGCCTTGCGCAGCAGGTCGACACCGGCGGCGCTCGACAGGCGCGCCAGGTGAATCCGCGCGCCCGTTGCACGCTGCAATTCGAAGATCGTGTGCAGCGCCACGGCTTCCGCCTGCGCGGGCATCCCTTCCAGCCCCAGACGCTCCGCGTACGGGCCGCTTGCCACCGACGTGCCGCGCGCCAGCCACGGGTCCTGCGGACGCAGCCACAACGTCTGGCCCAGTCCGCTTGCGTATCGCATCGCCCCCCACAGCACCCGCGTGTCGGCCACGATGGACTCGCCTTGCGAAAAGGCGATGCAGCCCGCCCGCGTCAGCAACGCCATTTCCGTCAGCGTGTCGCCCGACAGGCCCACGGTCATCGCGCCCAGCGGATGGATTGCGCATTGTCCGGCTTGCGCGTGACGCATCAGGGTGTCGACTTTCGTCGGCTCGTCCAGCGGGCTTTCCGCATCCGGCGGCAGCACCAGGCGTGTCACCCCGCCGGCCAGCGCCGCGCGCAACTCGGCGGGCGCGAATCCCGCGTGGCCCGCCTGCGCGACGCGCGCGGACAGGTCGATCAGCCCCGGCAGCACCGCCAGACCGCTGGCATCGATGCGGCGATCCGCCTGAAATCCGTCGGGCGCCGCGCCGACCGCGACGACGCGGCCCGCTGCAATGTAGAGATCGTGCTGACCGTCCACGCCCTTTGCGGGATCGATCAGTCGGCCATTGGCAATGTGCAGTCTCATGACGCGGCTCCGGCCAGCAGGCTCAGCACCGCCGCGCGCAGCCGTTGTTCAAGCGCCGCGACGCGCGCCTCGGCCGGTTCAAGACCGGCGGCGATGTCGCCGTCCACTTCCACGCCGGGCACCAGCCCGCCAGCCGGCAACAGCAGCACATCCGGCTTGGCGGCCGCGAGCGCCAGGGGCGTCAGGCCATGCGTGTACGCGTACTCGCGCGCCGACGGAAGCTGCGCGCCGCTGAGGTCTTCGACATTCAAGGGCAGCACGATCACCACGTCGGCATCGCTTAGGCCTTCGAGCAGCGTCCCGCAGGCGCGCACGCCCAATTGCGCAAGACCGTCGGGCAGCAGCGTGCGCGGCGCGGCGGCGCGCACCTCGGGCACGCCCAGCGTCGTCAAAAGATGGATGATCGAACGCGCCACGCGAGAATGACGGATGTCGCCGACCAGCGTGACGACAAGGCTCGTGAGGTCGGGCTTGGCATCGCCGATGGCCTGCATCAGCGCCAGCGCGGGCACGGGATCGGCGTGCCGGCCGTCGCCCGCATTCAGGACGCGCAGGCCCGGCGCGGCTTGGGCGGCTGCGCAATGCGCCGCGCCGCTTTGAGGATGACGCAGGACCAGCACGCCCGGGGCAAGCCCGGCGACCGTTTCGGCCAGCGCCTGGCCGGCTTGCGCGTCCAGCGGCACCGGCAGCATCGACACGCTGGCCGCGGCCACGGTGTAGGCTTCGCGGTCGGCAGCGTCTGTGTCGGGCAGGCAAAGAAACACCGGCATTTCCGGCGCGGCGGATAGCGGCGCATCGCCGGCGGCCGCGTGTCCGCGCGCCATCTCCAGCAGCCGCTCGACGTGACGGCGGGGCAGCCCTTCCGTGGTCAGCAGATGCGCGAGTTCGCCGCGGCGGTCGAGTTGCGGATTTAGCATGGGCAAGACAAGCCGCGGCCGTCAGGCCGCGGGCAAGGCGTCAAGGTAGCGTTGCAGGATAACAGCCGCGGCCATCGCATCATCCGCGGCATGGGTGCCGAGCAGGCGCTGGGCTTCCATGCTGGAGCCGCGTTCATCGACCAGTTCCACGGCGATGCCGAAGCGGCCGTGCAACTGATTGGCGAAGCGCCGGCAGCGCGCCGTGGCGGGTTGTTCGCCACCCTCGGCGTCCAGCGCCAGTCCGACGACGACGCGGTGTGGCTGCCATTCCTGCAAGAGCGCCGCGATGCGGCCAAAGCGCGCATCGCGGACCTCGCTGAAAATGATCTCAAGCGGACGCGCCTGGCGCGTCAGCGTATTGCCGATGGCAATGCCGATCTTCTTTTCGCCGAAATCGAAGGCAAGCAGGGTTTCTTCAGGCATGTCCAGCGTCGCCGGCCAGCATCACGGGGTCGATGCCCAGCAGCTTGAGCGCGGCGGGATAGCGTTCCTCGGGCGGCACGTCGAAGATGATGTGCGCGTCCGCGCCCACGCTCAGCCAGGCGTTCTGCCCCATCTCGCTTTCGAGCTGGCCCGCACCCCAACCG
>JAEYVD010000020.1 GCA_023432075.1 Pseudomonadota bacterium
CCGCGCGCCCGCAGCCAGCGCTTGCGAACCGCGGCATCATCCCCGGCGCGCGGCCTCGATGGTCGCGATGTCGATTTTCTTCATCGTCATCATGGCCTCGAATGCCCGCTTGGCAGCCGCCTGATCCAGGTCCGTGACCGCAGCCAGCAGCGCGCGTGGGGTGATCTGCCAGGACACGCCCCATTTGTCCTTGCACCAGCCGCAATCGCTCTCCTGTCCGCCATTCGAAACGATCGCGTCCCACAAGCGGTCGGTTTCGGCCTGATCGTCGGTCGAGACCTGAAAGGAAAACGATTCGTTGTGCTGAAACGCGTCGCCGCCATTGAGCCCCACGCAGGGAATGCCCATGACGGTGAAGTTGACCATCAGGATGTCGCCCTGCTGACCCGATGGGTAGTCGCCGGGCGCGCGATGGACGGCGCCCACCTCGCTGTCCGGAAATGTCCGGGCGTAGAAATTCGCTGCGTCCAGCGCGTCGCCGTCGTACCACAGGCATATCGTGTTTTTGCTGGCCATCTTGCTCCTCCTTGGCAGGAAAGTGATGCGCTCAACCCTTGCTGCAATGCGCGACGTTCAAGCATAGTGCACGCGGCGCCGGCAGAAAACCGGGCACGCATCGCGCCTGAGCCGGCCGCGCCTATGCCGGCCG
The DNA here is from genome assembly GCA_023432075.1 of Pseudomonadota bacterium. Classification (GTDB taxonomy): domain Bacteria; phylum Pseudomonadota; class Gammaproteobacteria; order Burkholderiales; family Burkholderiaceae_B; genus Achromobacter. Next base: position 650 of record JAEYVD010000020.1, read on the forward strand.
CGCCTGGACCGGTGCGGTTCACACTGCAATGCGGCCTTCGATGCACGTCACGGACTGACCGCCCACGCGGATGGCGCCGTCCTCACCGAACGCGATGTTCAGCCTGCCCGATCGCCCCACCGCCGCGCCCTGCGTGCTGAGGTATTCCGTGCCAAATTGCTGCACTTGCCCCGCATCGCGAATGAACGCCGCCACCGATCCGTTTCCGCTGCCGCACACCGGGTCTTCATTCGCGCCCAGGCTGGGCGCAAAGGCGCGGACTTCGATAGCGCTTTCCGCGCCTTCGCCGTACGCCCCATACACCACGATGCCGGCGGCCTGGTTGCGGCGGTCGAACTCGGCCATGCGGGCAAAGTCGGGGCGCAGCGTCAGCACGGCCTGCGCGCTGGGCAACTGTGCGATCGTCCACACCGGGCCCACATTGACAAGCTTGGGCGCGGGATCGTGCAGCACCGCCGAGCCCAGTATCCCTTCCATCTCATCGACAAGGTCTGCGCTCAGCGCAGTCAACCGGGCCTCTGGTAGCGTGAACGCAATGCGCGGACTGCCGCCGGTGATCTCGGTGACCGACAGGTCGATCAGGCCCGCGGCGCATTCCTGCACCAGTTTGCCGCCGCGCGCCTGGACAATGCCGGCTTCCAGCAGCGCGTGCGCCGTTCCCAGCGTGGGATGCCCCGCGAAGGGCAGCTCGGCCTGCGGCGTGAAGATCCGCACCAGGTAATCGGCGCCGGGCTGCGTTGCCGGCAGCACAAAGGTGGTTTCCGACAGATTCGTCCAATTGGCGATGCGCCGCATCTGCTCGTCGGACAGGCCTTGCGCCTGCAGCACGACCGCGACGGGATTACCGCGATAGGGTTCGCTGGTAAACACATCCACCTGTTTGAATGGCACGCTCATGACCCGCTCCTTCGCTTGAAGCGCCACTCGGGTGTGGACCGGGCGGCAATGGTGGTTCCTCTGATTGCCGCGTGCCGGACGGTCACGGGTCCGGCACGCCGTTCATTCGATCCCTGGATGCCTGTCCGCCAGCCGTTGGCGCCGCACACGCAGCGCATCCAGCTTTTCTTCCAGCGCCGCGATCTCGGCATCGACGTCCTGCACGCTCTGTTCGATGTGCTCGTACGCCTGCTGCAACAGCACCTTGGCTTCCTTGCGGCTGGAGGCGGTGGGCGTCTCGCCGCGCAGCGGCCGGTTGGCGGTCTCGGGCAGGAAGAACGAGGTGATCAGCCCGATGAGCGACGCCGCCATCAGGTAGTACGCGGGCATCATCAGGTTGTCGGTTTCTTCGACCAGCCACGCCGCCACGGTGGGCGTAAGCCCCGCGAAGATGATGGCCACATTGAACGAACTGGCCAACGCGCTATAGCGGATGCGCGTGGGAAACAGCGCCGGCAGCGTCGACGCCATGATGCCGATCAGGCAGTTCAGGAAAATGGCGATCAGCAGCAGGCCCAGGAAGATCAGCGCCGTGTTGTCGCTGCCGATCAGAAAGAATGACGGAATCGCAGTGACCAGCAGCCCCAGGCTGCCAACCAGCAGAAAAGGCTTGCGCCCGATCTTGTCGCTGACGAAACCCACCACCGGCTGCACGAACAGCATGCCCACCATCACCACGACGATGATGAGCACCCCGTGGCCTTCGGTGTAGCCCAGGCTGCCTGACAGATACGTCGGCATGTAGGTCAGCAGCATGTAATAGGTGATGTTAGTCACCAGCACCATGCCGATGCTGACCAGCAAGGCGCGGCGGTATTTGGCGAAGATCTCGCGGAACGACACCGACGGCTTTTCCTGCACGGCGTCGCGGTCTTCCTTTTCCATCCGTTCTAGCTGCTGCGTGAAGGCCGGGGTTTCTTCGGCCGCATGGCGCAGATACAAGCCCAACAGGCCCAGCGGCCCCGCCACGAAGAACGGAATGCGCCAGCCCCAGTCTAGAAACGTCTGCTCGCCCAGCATGGTCTGCAACAGCACGACCATGCCCGCGCCGACGACAAAACCGGCTATCGAGCCGAAGTCCAGCCAACTGCCCAGGAAACCCCGCTGCCTGTCCGGCGCGTACTCCGCCACAAAAACCGCCGCGCCTGTGTATTCGCCGCCGACGGAGAAGCCTTGCGCCAGCTTGCACAGCAGCAGCAGGATCGGCGCCCACAGGCCGATCGTGGCGTACGCGGGAATGAGGCCGATGCAGAACGTGCTGATGGCCATGATGATGATGGTGAGCGACAGCACCTTCTG
>JAEYVD010000023.1 GCA_023432075.1 Pseudomonadota bacterium
AAGACGTGCTGTACATGCTGCGCGGCCTGGACATCGACACGGGCGTGGACTTCGACGCCGTGGTCGACATCGGGCAATGGATGTCCGCGCATCTGAACCGCAAGGGCTCCAGCCGCGCCGGCAACGCGATTGCCGCCAAGCGCGCGGCATGATCCACCGCCGCACGCCCCGGTCCGCATGACCACCCCGAATGCCACCCCCGCGCCCGAAGACCTCGCGGCGCTGCTGCGCGCCATCGGCCCGTTGCCCCTGGCGGGCCAGGCCTGGCCGGACTGGGTGCGCATCCTGACCTGGGTATTGCTTGCGGTGCTGGGCGTGCAGGTCGTCACCACCGCGATCCGCGCGCCTTCGCAGCCCTTCGACACGCTGTTGGCAGTGGCCGTGGTGCTGTGCTTTGTGGCGCTATTGTTTGTCTCGTGGCACATGCAGACGTCCATCACCACGATCGACGATCACGGCATCCGCCAGACGTGGTTCACGCGGCGCGAAGTGGCCTGGGAAGACGTGCGCTTCGCCCGCTTCGTGCCGATGGTGTTTTCCAAGCGGCTCGTCGTCTTCACGCACCGGGGAAAGCCGGTGATATTTCAGGGCGGCACGCGGGAACTGCGGGCGGCGTTTGTGAAAATTGGAGCGTTGTACAAAAGCGCCTGATTCCGTTCTAAGTCAGCCGGTGTCAAACACACAAGGTGTCTGACACGCGGGGGCTTTGAGACACACGGGATCAACGGATGGGCAACGCGTACATCAATCCGCCCTGCGTCCACTGCGCATTCAAGCCGCGCTTGATCTTGAGCGGGCTGCCCTCGCCCACGTTGCGCTCGAAGCTCTCGCCGTAGTTGCCCACCTGCTTGACGATGTTGTAGGCCCACTTTTCGTCCAGCCCCAGGTTCGCGCCGCTACCCGGCGTCACGCCAAGGATGCGCTTGATGTTGGGATTGGCGCTCTTGGCCTGTTCGTCCACGTTCTTGGACGTGACGCCGTATTCCTCGGCTTCGATCATGGCCGACAGCGACCAGCGCACGATGTTCAGCCATGCGTCGTCGCCCTGGCGCACGAACGGGCCCAGCGGTTCCTTGGAGATGATCTCGGGCAGCACGACGTAGTCGTCAGGATTCTGCAACTTGGAAATGCGGATCGAGGCCAGGCCCGAGGCGTCGGTCGAGAACACGTCGCAGCGGCCCGAGGCGAACGCATTGACCACCTCGTTGAACGTCTCGATGACGACGGGCTTGTAAGTCACGTTATTGGCGCGCGCCCAGTCGGCCAGGGTGTTTTCGTTGGAGGTGCCGGTCTGCAGGCAAACCGTGGCGCCGTTGATTTCCTTGGCGCTTTTCACGCCCAGCGATTTGGGCACCAGGAAGCCCTGGCCATCGTAGAAGTTGATGCCGGCATGGATGATGCCCAGTGCCGTGTCGCGCTGCTGCGTCACCGTGGTGTTGCGCGTCAGCACGTCGACTTCGCCGGATTGCAGCGCGGTAAAGCGCTGCTGCGAATTGAGCGGCACCACTTTGATCTTGTTCGCATCGCCGAACACCGCGGCGGCGATCGCGCGGCACAGGTCGACATCCAGGCCTTGCCATTTGCCTTGCGCGTCGGGCGCGGAAAAGCCCGCAAAACCCGTGGTCGTGCCGCACGCGACGGCGCCGCGCTGTTTCACGACGTCCAGTGTTGCGGCCTGCGCGCCCTGCGCGGCTGCCAACAGAAGCGCCGCGCCCACCAACCCTTTTGCAATGTTCATGACCAGAATTCCTTTCTGCTACCGGGCGCGAAAGCGCGCCAAGGCAAGCAGCTTATAGACATGAAGCGCCCCCGCCAAATAACGGACGCTTATTTAGGTATGCCGCCGGCGCGCGCCGGCGGACCTGCGCAGAAAGGATAGCAATGCGGGTTGGGCGTGACGCTGCGCGCCGTCAAGCCGCCAGCGAAATCGACACCGGCTCGTTGGCCTGGCATGCGTCGAGCGCGCGGCCCAGGCGGACCATGCCCTGTGCGATCTGGCTTTCATTCATGGTGGCGAACGACATACGCATGGCGAACAGATCCGCCTGCGCCGCGTCGGCGTAGAACGCCTTGCCCGGCACGTAGACGACCTCGTGCTCGATGGCGTAGGGCAACAGGCGGGTCGCATCCACATCGCCAGTCAGGCGCGCCCAGAAGAACATGCCGCCTTCGGGCTTGCTGAAAGTGATGCGGCCATCCAGTTCGCGCGCCAATGCGTCGGCCATGGCGGTGCAGCGCAGGCCGTAGGCGGCGCGGATGCGCGGCACGTGTTCGTCATAGCGTCCGTTGGCCAGATACTGGGCGACGACCTCCTGGATCCAGGCCGAGGACGCCATGTCGTCGGCAGCCTTCGCGGCGACGCAGCGGCGGCGGATCTCGGGCGGCGCGACCAGCCAGCCGATACGCAGCGCGGGCGCCATGGTCTTGGACATGCTGGCCAGGTACACCGCCCAATGGCGAGCCTCACCCTCGGCGAGCGCCGCGATGGGCGGTACGGCCTGCCCGGCAAAACGCAACTCGCTGTAAGGGTCGTCTTCGACGATCAGGAAGCGGTGCTTGACCGCCAGTTCCAGCAGCCGCAGGCGGCGCGCGCGCGAAATAGTGGCGCCGCAGGGGTTCGAGAACGAGGCGACGACGCAGACCATCTTGGGCTTCACGCGCGCGGCCAGTTCGTCCAGCGCGTCCACGTCGATGCCATCCGGGCCCGAGGGCACGGTGTGGACCGTCGCGCCCGTGTAGCGCAAGGCCTGCACGGAGTTCGGAAACGCCGGCGATTCGATGATGGCGTGGTCGCCGGGCTGCAGCATCACGCGGGTCAGAAGCGCCAGCGCCTGCTGCGAGCCGCCCGTCACGACGAGTTCGGTGTCTGCATTGCAATGCAGGCCGCGCGCCGCGGACAGGCGCGCCAGCTCATGCCGCAGGCTGGCCTGGCCGTCGATGTTGGAATATTGCAGGCAGGCGCCCAGCCGGGCCATGACCTGCGTGGACGCGATCGACAAGCCGTCGACGTCGAACAGTTCCTGCGCCGGGTAACCGCCGGCCAGCGAAATGGTGCCCGGACGCATGGCGTAGGGCATGAGCGATCGGATGGGCGAGGCGGGAGGGTTCAGGAACGGCGTGGCAAAGACGTATTCGGGCGCTGCACTGGACATGGCGGAAGGGCTGA
>JAEYVD010000207.1 GCA_023432075.1 Pseudomonadota bacterium
AGAACTATGGTCTTCATGATGTCCCCTCGCCCGGACGGCCGAAGCCGTCCGGATAATTCGGTCAGCGATTGAACCCGCCGACATGGCCCACCGCGCCGATGCCGTGTATCGACCCGAAAGCGCCGATATTCGCTGCGTGGAACGTCCCCGTTGCCGACGCGCTCGTTTCCGTCTTGCCGAACGTGGCGCCGCCGTTTGCGATGCTGTCGCCGACCATGATCGGCGCATTGCCCGACACATGCCCGTACGACTCGCTACTGGCGTATTGCCGTGTGCTGGTGACGACTTGCGTGCCGTCGCGGCTGAACGTTCCGCCGACTTCCGCGATGCCGCCCGTGCTGCCGAACGAGGTCTGGCTCGACGAGCCGTAGCCGTTGATCTGGGTGGCAACCACCGAACTGCCGGTGGAGATGGATGACGCGGTGCCGTTGATGGCGCCGGCGTGTCCGGTCACCGAACCTCCAACCTGGCCCGGGCCAGAGGCGTAGGCCGATGCGGCGAACAATGACAACGCGGCGACTGCTGCGAGCTTTTTCATTTGAGCTCCTCCTGATCCGTCTGCACGGATGCACAGGTGCCGGAGACCGACCGGCGCGGACCGTTACTCCCCCCAGGTACTGCACCCGTCCAGGGCCAGGGCGTGGGACTTTCGTATTGGTACGGAATGATTGCGCCGTCCTAGGCAGGTCGGTATCGGTTAAACGAACGACCGGGTCTTTCTGGCGGATGGACGCGCGAATTACACAAACCTGAAAGAGGAGATGCCGGCGTCGCGCGGCCATGCTTATGGATGACGCCAAGCGCGCGCCAAGACCCGCCTTGCGGGCGGCTGTCAGCTCAAAGGATGGGTGCGCGCGCGGGCGGCTCGCGCATGATATCTAGCGCGCAAGAGGGCGAGCGCGCTCTTGGGCCAGGCGCAGCCACCAGCCGGTCTCGCGCCGGGCCAGCATCAGGTCGACGGCCACCAGGACCAACAGGAATCCGCACTCGGCCAGATTCAGATTGGTGACCACCTGGTAGGTCGCCAGCAGGGCGATGCCGCTGACCCCGGCAAGATATGCGGGCCAGGCGGGCGGTAAACCAGCCGCACTGTCTCGCGCTCGGCGCGACAGGCACAACCACGCCACCAGCGGCAGGCTCAGCATCGACAGGGGGATGTAAATGGCGATGGCCGACAGCAGCACGTCAACCGCGAACTGCGTATGCAGGAACAGGGACATCAATACGATCATGCCGACGCCTACATACCAGAGCAGGCGAAGGGAAATGAGACGAGTCAAGGTGACGGCTCGGTGATTCATCAATCGGGCTGGACGCGGAATTTTCGGCCATACTACTCCCGGCCTTGCACCCTCCCCCTTCAATCGGAGACAAAACCATGATTCAGGAGATTGCCAGCATCCACGTCCGCGAAGGACAGGAAGCGCTGTTCGAAGCCGGTGTGACTCAGGCGAAGCCGCTTTTTCTGCGCGCCAAGGGTTGCCATGGCATGGAACTGTACCGCAGCATCGAGCAGCCGCAGCGTTACACGCTGGTGGTGGACTGGGAAACGGTCGAAAACCACATGGTGGATTTCCGCGAGTCGCCTGATTTCCAGGAATGGCGCAAGCTGGTGGGCGGCTTTTTTGTCGAGCCGCCCCAAGTGCACCACGAACAGAAAGTGATCTGAACGCCTCTGCGGCGGGCCGGGCGGCAGCACTGCCCGGCGCTAATCTTGCGGCGGCTCGTCGTATTTGCGCGCGCTGCGCCGGAACGCGTCGGCGGGGTACTTGCTGGCGTTCTTCACCATCTTGCCGGCAACCGCCTGCGAGATATCGATGCCCAGTTGATCCGCCAGAGCCACCAGGTACATCTGCACATCGGCGATCTCGTCCGCGGCATCCGCCAGGCGGGCAGCAGGCAGATGGCGCGACTCGTCTTCACTTAGCCACTGAAACAGCGAAACCAGCTCGCCCGTTTCGCCCGCCAGGGCCATGGCCAGATTCTTGGGCGAATGGAATTGCTGCCATTCGCGTTCGGCCGTGAACTGGCGCAAGGCAAGCCGGATCTTTTCCAGGTCTGACATGAGAACTCCCCCAGGAATGGCGCCTCGCTACGCCGAGGCCAGGCGAGCGCTGGCCGCAAGCGCAACCGCAACGGTCGTGCGCACGTCGGCCAACGCCCGGTGAGTGGGCTGCGAGGCGCCCACGTGCCGCGCCAGGATGTCGAGTTTGTGCGACGGCAGCTCGGGCCACGCGCGGCGCGCCAACGCCAACGTGCAGTGGGTGGCGTTCGGGAACGGCATCCCCGTCTGGACCGCCGCCGCGCTGAGGAAGCGCCGGTCGAACGAGGCGTTATGGAAGAACACCGGCAGGTCCTCGACAAACGCCAGGAACGACGAAAAAGCCTGCGCGACCGGTATGCCGTCGCGATCGACTTCGGCCTGCGTGATGCCGGTAAGGCGCGAAATGAAGGAGGGCACGCGTGCGCAGGTCCGCACGACCTGTGTGTACTCGTTCACCACGGCGCCGCCCTCGCCAACCCTGACCGCCGCGAACTCCAGAATCTCGCAACTGGCGGTGGACAGACCGGTCGTTTCAAGGTCGGCCACGATGAAGGGGCCGCCCAACGCGTCAAGGGCTTGCGTCACCGCGGCCTGCGCACGGGCCGCGGGCCGGGAGGGGCGTGCCGGTGATGCGCCGCTAGAAGGCGTACGCCGATAGAAAAAGCTCACGGGCCTACTCCGCGGGATGCAGCGCGGCGAAGCGGTCGGAGCCGTCGGCAAGCTTGCCAAAGAACAGCTCGGCCGGACGCACCCACAGACCGCGCGCATGTGGCCAAAGATGTTCGTACACCACCATCGATTCTTCGGTTTCGGAATGACGGGCAGTGCCGACATAGCGATACAGTCCGCCCTTGTAGTGGCGGTGCGTGGCAAGTGCGAGGGCTTCGGATTCGGTCATCGACATCGGCGGCAAATGGCGTAACCCGCGGCGGAAACAGCCCGCGCGGGCCTCGGAGGATTGGCAATGCCGTCTTTATAGCGCAATCGGGACCCGCTTCGCGCGGGCTCGGCCGCGTCACGCGGCGCGCAGACGTGCCGTGGCCTCGACGCGGGTTTCGGTCAGGTCTTCGGTGACGCCGGCCAGCTTGGTCGATTGCGCGAGCGACACTTCAACGACCTGACCCATGATTTCTGTGACGCGGCGCGATGAGGCGACGATGCCCTCCATTGTGCCTCCTGCTGACTGGACGTGCACCGCGCCACCTTCGACCTGCGCGACCGACGTCGTGATGAGCGCCTTGATCTCCTTGGCGGCGGCGGCGCTGCTCTGCGCCAGGTTGCGGACCTCGGACGCCACGACCGCGAACCCCTTGCCGTGTTCGCCCGCGCGCGCCGCTTCGACCGCAGCGTTCAGCGCCAGGATGTTGGTCTGGAATGCGATGCCGTCCATGACCCCGATGATTTCGGAAATTCGGCGCGAACTGCCGGTGATGGCTTCCATCGTGGCCACTACCTCGCGCATCGTGTCGCCACCGGTTTCCGCGACGCGGCTTGCGTCCTGCGCAAGGCTATTGGCCTGCCGCGCCCGTTCGGCGTTCTCCGTCAGGCCTTGCACGGCGACCTGCAACGTCTGCGCCGCCGTAAACCGCTTGGTAATGTCGGTGGCAAATTTCACGACCTTGAAGGGCCGGCCCTGCGCGTCGAAGATCGGGTTGTAGCTGGCTTCGATCCACACCTGGCGGCCGCCCTTGCCCAGGCGCATGTACTGTCCCGTGTCATGTTCGCCATTGCGCAGCCTGCGCCAGAAATCCTTGTAGGCCGTGCTTCTTGCCTCGTCGGCAGGTACGAACATGCTGTGGTGCCGGCCCAGCACCTCGTCCGCGCGATAGCCCACCGCATTGAGGAACAAGTCGTTGGCGCGCATGATGGTGCCGTCCAGTTCGAACTCGATGATCGCCTGGACCTTGGAGATCGCTGCGAGCTGGCCTTCGGAATCCGCCTGCCGGTGTTGCTGCTCGGTAATGTCCGTGGCGTACTTGATGACCTTCAGTGGCTGCCCGCGCCTGTCAAAGATGGGGTTGTAGGACGCCTGCAGCCAGACATCCGATCCGTCCTTGCGAATTCGCCGGTAGCGGCCGGAATCATGGGCGCCCTGCCCCAGCCTTTCCCAGAAGGCCGCATACTGCGCCGACCCGCGCTCTTGCGGCGCGATGAACATGCGATGGTGCTGCCCCTGGATCTCGTCGAGCGCATAGCCCATGGTGTCCAGGAAATTCTGGTTGGCCGTCAGGATGTGGCC
>JAEYVD010000208.1 GCA_023432075.1 Pseudomonadota bacterium
GCTTTGCGATAGCCGGTAAAGCCCCCGCATACGCCCAGGTCAGGTTGCAGGACGCCAACGGCGCCCGCGCGCAACAGGCCGTCGAAACCCGCCAGGCTCCCGATGGCCTCGCCGCCCGCAATCGCGCAGGCGGTCGCTTGGGCGGTGGCGGCGTAGCCCTCCAGGTTCTCCGGCCCCACCGGCTCTTCGATCCACAAGGGGCGCGCCGGCTCGATAAGCCGTGCCGCCAATCGCGCAGCCGCCGTGCTGTAGCCCTGGTTGACGTCGAGCATGAAGTCGGCATCCGGGCCGATCAACGCGCGGACCTGTAGCGCCATGGCGGCGTCCGCCTGAGGTGAGATCCCGGCTCGGGGTTTGACTGCTTTGAAACCCTGGCGCAAAAGCGCTTCGATCTCTTGCGGATAGTGCCGATACGGCGCATCGCCCGCGGCGATGAAAGGGCCGCTGGCGTAGCAGGGCACTTCATGGCGCACCGCGCCGCCCAGCAACTGGGCAATGTTCACGCCCTGCGCGCGGGCGGCGATGTCATGCAACGCCATGTCGATCGCGGAAATCGCCATCATGGCCGGGCCACGCTTGTCATAGCCGATGCGTGGCACCAGGTCTGCGTAGACCGCGCCGTGATCAAGGGGGGATCGCCCGCAGACGAGCGCGCCGAATTGCTGGCGGATCAGTGCGGCGGCCGCCCACGGCGACGAAAAGACTTCGCCCCACCCGCGCAGGCCGCTGTCAGTGATGATTTCCAGGGCGAGAAACTCGCGCTTGCGCATGAATGTACGGGCGTTGCCGAGCGGCACGGCAGGCGTGTACGCCAGGTGATAGCCGTTGATGTGGGTGACTTTCAAAGGAGTGGCCAACGAATGAATGTCGAGCCAGTTTGAAGCTCGGGTAGCATACGGTCAAATACATATACAGCGGCTTTTCATATGAAAAACCTGATACGACCAAGAGAGATGGAATTGATCGCGGCGATCTGTCGCACGGGCTCCGTCACGCAGGCCGCCGAGGCTTGCGGCTTAACGCAGCCCGGTGCTAGCGCCATGCTCAAGGAGCTGGAAGTCCGGATCGGGGCGGCGTTGTTTTCACGCCGGCATCGGCATCTGGAATTGACGGCGGCGGGCCAGGCCGTCTTGCCCGAAATCACCCACGCGCTGGCCGCGCTGGATGCCGTCGACAAGTTGGCTCAAAGCCTGGGCAACCGCCGCGGCGAGCACCTCATCATCGGGACGGTCTCTGCAACGGGCGCAAGCGTCCTGCCGGCGGTATTGAAGGAACTGCAAGACGCCGATCCGATGCTGTCAGTCGTGCTGCGTGTCGGCACCGCCGCGGAAGTGGTGGAAATGGCCATCGAACAGCGCATCGATCTGGGCGTCATTCTTGGCTCTGGCGCGCATCAGCATGCCAATTTTGAACAGATTGGAGAGCTTGGCCTGGTATGCGTGGTGCGTTCTGACCACGCGTGGGCCGCGCTGCCGGTGATCACGGTGGACATGCTGAGTTCGGAACGATACATCGGCCACAGCCGGCATCTGCCTGTCGGCGCACTGACGGCGCAAGTGCTGGAGGAAGCCCGGCATCGGTACCGTCCCGCGATCGAGGTGATGCAGTTCTCGGCGGCATGCGCATTGACCGACGCGGGATGCGGCCCGGCTGTGCTGGAGAGCGTGACGGGCGAGTACGCTCGCCGACTCGGCTTGGTCCCCATCCCTTTGCACGCAGGAAGAACGCTGTCGCTGAACCTGGTTTGGCCTCAGGGAAAAGGCATGAGCGGCGGCGCGCGCTTCGTGAAAAACGCGCTGTCGCGCAGGCTGGCAGGCGGTTGATATTTCTCTTTACCGGCGCGGCTGATCGTAGATGACGCTCTCTTCCATCACCCAGTCGCGAAAGGCGGCCACGGCAGGAATGGCAAGCTTGTCGGGCGCAGCAAGAAAAAAATAGCCGGCGCCAGTGGAGTATTCCTCATCCAGGGCCGGAACCAATATTTTTTGCTGGAGCTCTTCGGCGACCAGCAAGGTGGGCAACAAGCCGACGCCAAGGCTTGAAGCGACTGCCTGGATGAGATGCGTCGTGAGTTCGAATTGCGCGCCCCATCGCATCGTGCGAATTGGCAAACCATGAGACTGGAACCATCCCTGCCAGACCGCTGGCCGTGCCGCGACCTGCAGGAGCATGTGCTGCGCGATGTCGGCGGGCTTGCGGATCGGGTGCCGGGCCAGTAATTCCGGGCTGATGACGGGAATGAGGTGCTCGTCCATCAAGCGATGCGGCATCAGCCCGGGCCAATCCCCGTCGCCCACTGCAATGACGGCATCGATACCCGCAAGATCCAGGTCGAATCGCGTTACGCGCGAGTGCAGATGAACCAGAATGCCGGGGTGCCTTTCGTAGAACCGGTTCAACCTGGGCATCAGCCACTTTGCCGTGAATGTCGGCAACGCCGCCAGATGAAAGGACCCTCGCCCGGTTCGGTGCGCAATCGCCTGCAACGACGCACTGCGGATGCGCAGCAGGGCGGCGGCGACTTCCTTCTGGTAGGCGACGCCTGCCTCAGTCAGGATGATCCGGCGCTTTTCACGGCGGAATAGCGGAACCTCCAGCACATCTTCCAATGCCTGCACTTGCCGGCTGACGGCGCTTTGCGTAAGCGCCAATTCGGTGGCCGCCCGCGTAAAGCTCAGATGCCGCGCGCTGGCCTCAAAGGCCAGCAGCAGGGACATCGACGGAGTCAAGCGTCGAGGATTCATTCTTAATTGGCCTGAAAACTTACAGAACTATATCCGAATCCACAGCCCGTTCCATAGGGAGCCGTCGCCGATTGCCTTCCCAGCAAGGATATAGATCATTCATTAAATGAATGATCTAACCGACAAATTTGCGTTTTTCACCGGACGTGAGCGGCCCGCAGAATAGCGGCAAAGGCCGAAGTGCTTTGGCGAAAGCCCCGCCGCAATCCTGGCGATAACACCATTTGGAGACTCCTGATGAACCCGATTTGGCGCAAATCCGTCCTTGCCTTGACCGCCTGTCTTTCGTTTTCCGCCGCCGCCGCCGAGAGCTATCCCGATCGGCCTGTCCGATTGATCGTTCCCTATGCGCCTGGCGGAGCCACCGATCTCATCGCCCGTTTCATCGCGGAGCCGCTGGGCCGGGTGCTCAAGCAACCCGTGGTCGTGGAGAACAAGAGCGGGGCAGGCGGCATGCTGGGCACGGGCGACGTGGCACGTTCCCAGGCCGATGGCTATACGCTGGGAATCGGCACCGTCAGTACGATGGTGATCTTTCCGGCGGTGCATCCCAAGCCTGGCTACAAGGTTGCCGACTTCGCGCCGATTACGAACATTGCGCAGATGCCCAATGTGATTGCGGTGAATCCGGGTTTCCCCGCCAATGATCTCAAGGCGTTCATCGCGGTCCTGAAGGCAAACCCGGACAAGTACTCCTACGCCACGTCGGGCATCGGCAGCATCAACCATATGATGGGCGAGTCCTTTCAGGCGGGAGCAGGCGTCAAGATCCGGCATGTTCCCTATCGTGGCGCCGGCCCCGCAATGCAGGACGTCATGGGCGGGCAGGTAGAAATTCTTGTCGACCAATTGCCGTCGTCCAAGACCTTTATCGACAGCGGCAAGCTCAAGCTGATCGGGGTGATCGCCGATAAGCGAGTGCCTGCCTACCCGGACGTCATGACGATGCAGGACGTCGGCATCCGGGACTTCAATGATCAGGCCTGGTACGGGCTGATCGCACCTGCGGGTGTGCCGGCGCCGGTCATGTCGAAGTTGTCAGCAGCCATGCAGGAAGTGATGGCAATGCCCGAGGTGCGTCAGCGGCTGGAGGCCGCGGGTGCGACCCCGCTGGGCTCGTCTTCGCAAGCTTATCTTTCTCAGATCAACGCGGAAGTCGAAAAGATGCGCGCGCTGGTGAAGGCTCGAAACATATCTCTTCAGGAGTGAGGCATGCGCGACAGGAAAGCAATGCCGGCGGTTCATGAGGCGCTTGAGCGCAAGCTGGGCGCATCGGTCAGGTTCGATGACGGGCATCGGGCGGTGTACGCGTCAGACGCCTCGAATTATCGGCAAGTACCCATCGGCGTTGTGGTTCCGGCTTCGCTGGACGAGTTCGTTGCGGGCGTGCGCATCTGTGAAGAACACGATGCGCCCATCCTGCTGCGGGGCGCCGGCACATCCATGAGCGGGCAGACGGTCAATCACGCCGTCGTGTTTGACCTGTCGTCGCACTGCAACCGCATTGTCGAACTGGATCCCGATGCTCGCACAGCGGTAGTAGAGCCGGGCGTCATTTGCGATGCGCTGCGAGATCGCGCAGAGGCGTTCGGCTTGACGTTTGCGCCGGACCCCTCGACGCACAGCCGTTGCACGCTGGGTGGGATGATTGCAAACAACTCATGCGGTCCCCATTCCGTCATGGCGGGAAAAACGCTTGAAAACGTCGAAGCGCTGGAGATCATGACATGCGACGGCGAGCGGTTCTGGGTCGGCCCCACGACTGAAGACGAACTCGAACGCATCATTGATGCGGGCGGGCGCAGAGGCGAGATCTATCGGGGCCTACGCGATCTTCGAGATCAGTATGCGACGCTGATCCGGGAACGGTTTCCCGACATCAAACGACGTGTCTCGGGCTACAACCTGGACCAGTTGCTGCCTGAAAACGGCTTCAATGTGGCTCGGGCGCTGGTGGGTTCGGAGGGCACGTGCGCGTTGACCTTGCAGGCACGTGTCCGGCTCGTGAAGAGTCCTTCGGTCCGCGTGGTGCTGGTGCTGGGATTTCCCGACATCTACGTTGCCGCGGACGCCGTTCCGGAATACCTGCGCTTCAATCCCATTGCGGTGGAAGGCCTGGACCGAGCCATCATTCGCGGGCTGCAGGCGCGCGGCCTTGCCAGTCAAGAGATCGCGTTGCTGCCCGACGGCGACGCCTGGGTCATGGTCGAATTCGGCGCCGATTCCTTGGCCGATGCCATGGCGCAGGCCGAGCACGCGCAGGCTTACTTCACCGCGCGGCCGCAAGGCCCGGTTCCCAGCGCCTGGATCGCTGCCGACCCGGCGGTGCAACGGCGGATCTGGTCGATCCGGGAGAACGGCGCGTCGGCCACGCAGCTCTCGATCGATCCCAGCATCCCCGATCCGCAAGTGGGGTGGGAGGATGCGGCGGTCGATCCGATGAAGCTGGGCGACTACCTGAGAGGCTTTCAGGCGTTGGTTGACCGGTATGGCTACCGGACCTCGCTCTTTGGCCACTTTGGCGATGGCTGTGTGCATGCCCGCGTCACCTTCAATGTGCGCACTGTCGAGGGCGTAAAGCAGTTTCGTGCCTTTCTGCGCGAGGCGGCGCAATTGGTTGTCGATTGCGGCGGTTCTTTGACCGGTGAACACGGCGACGGCCAGGCCCGCGCCGAATTTCTTCCGATCATGTTCGGCGAAGAACTGATGCAGGCCATGCGGGCCTTCAAGCGCATCTGGGATCCGAAGGGCCTCATGAATCCGGGCAAGCTGATCGATGCGTACCGCGTCGATGAGAACCTGCGCATGGGACCGACTTATAAAACCGTGTCCGTCCATACCCGCATGAACTTCACCAGTGCGGAAGGGGACGGATTTCAACGGGCTGTTGAGCATTGCGTGGGGATGGGCCGCTGCCGCAGCGAGAAGGGGGGCACGATGTGTCCCAGCTACCGGGCCACGAAAGACGAGCGGTTCTCGACGCGAGGGCGTTCCAGACTCTTCTGGGAAATGCTGCAAGGCGACGTCATCAAGGACGGTTGGCGCAGTGCCGACGTGAAGGAGGCGCTTGACACCTGTCTTGCCTGCAAGGGTTGCCGTAGCGATTGCCCCACGCATACCGATATGGCTTCGTACAAGGCAGAGTTCCTGTCGCATTACTACGAGAACGAACGCCGCCCACGTCAGGCGCTGACGATGGGGCGGATCGGTGATTGGGCGCCTTGGGCGAGCAAGTTGCCGTGGCTTACCAACTTGCTGACACAGAACCGCTACCTTGCCCCGCTTGCAAAGCGGGTAGGTGGAGTGGCGCGGCAGCG
Source organism: Pseudomonadota bacterium (assembly GCA_023432075.1). Classification (GTDB taxonomy): domain Bacteria; phylum Pseudomonadota; class Gammaproteobacteria; order Burkholderiales; family Burkholderiaceae_B; genus Achromobacter. Next base: position 6,062 of record JAEYVD010000208.1, read on the forward strand.
GGATTTGCCGCGCTTCGCGGCGCAAGGATATCGCCGCCAGCATCGGCAGGCAGCAACGGGCAAGCGCGTCATTCTGTGGGTCGATACGTTCTGCGAACACTTTCATCCGGAAGTGGCTGGCGCCGCGGCTGCGGTGCTGGAAGACGCCGGATATCAGGCGGTCTTGCCAAGCGAGCAGCTCTGTTGCGGCCGGCCGCTCTACGATTTCGGTTATCTGGATCTGGCGCGAAATCGCTTGAGCAAAGTCCTGGAGGTGCTGGGCGCCCAGTTGGGCGAGCCGGAGACGGACCCGGATGCGCCGGTGGCGATCATCGGTCTTGAACCGGGTTGCCTGTCCGTCTTCAAGGACGAATTGTTGAAGCTGTTACCCGACGATCCGCGTGCGAAAAAGATCTCGCGTCTGGCGACCCTGCTTGGCGACTTCCTGCACCAGGCGGGCTATACGCCGCCCAGGCTGTCGCGTGATGTCCTGGTGCATGCGCATTGCCATCAAAAGTCCCTGTTCGGCACTCAGGGCGATACCGCGCTTCTGACCGCAATGGGCGTGCGGGCGCAGTATCTGGACAGCGGCTGTTGCGGGATGGCCGGGTCGTTTGGCTTCAACCCGGACCACTACGAGCTGTCGATGGCGGTTGGAGAGCAAAGCCTGCTGCCGGCCGTGCGCGCCGCGGCGGCGGACACGATCGTCTTGACGAACGGTTTTAGCTGCCGGGAACAGATCCGGCAATCCGCAGGCCGCGAGGTCATGCACCTGGCTGAGTTGCTGAAGCTTGCCATTGATCAGCGCACGACGGTGCCGGAGACGGTATGACATCAGGTCGGCGGCAATGCTGTTGACGTGTGCCTTTTATTTTTTGGAGTGAATGATGGATTTGGGAATCTCGAATAAGGTTGCGCTGGTCCTGGGCGGCGGGGGGGGCCTGGGCAGTGCCATTGCGCGCTCTCTTGCGGAAGAAGGGGCAAAGGTGGTGGTGGCCGACCTGAGTGCGGAGGCGGCAGCCACGACAGCCAAGCGGATAACCGCCGATGGGTATGTGGCCATCCCATTGGCGTGGGATCTCAGGGCGCTGGACTCGTTCGATAGCCAGGTGAGCTGGATCGAAGGCAACGTGGGTCCGGTCGATATCCTGGTCAACAACACGGGCGGTCCGCCTCCCACGCCGGCATCGGGCCAGCCCGCCGAGGTGTGGCGGGAATATTTCGAAGGCATGGTGGTGTCCGTCATCAAGCTGACCGATCGGGTCCTGCCGGGGATGCGGCAGCGCCAATGGGGCCGGGTCATCACCAGCACGTCGTCCGGGGTTATCGCGCCGATTCCGAACCTTGGTATCTCAAACGCGCTGCGCATGTCGCTTGTCGGCTGGTCCAAGACGCTGGCCAAAGAGGTTGGCCGCGATGGCATTACGTCGAACATCGTGTTGCCCGGCCGCATCGCCACAGGCCGGATCACGTACCTGGACGAAGCGCGCGCAAAGCGTGAAGGGCGCACCGTGGAAGAGATCGTTGCTGAAAGCACGGGCTCGATTCCGATCGGGCGTTACGGAGATCCCAAGGAGTACGGCGATGCGGTGGCATTCCTTGCCAGCGGCCGTGCGGGTTACATCACCGGTTCAACGATTCGCGTAGATGGCGGACTGATTGCCAGCGTGTGAGGCAATTGTCTGCCCGACCGATATTTAAAGGAAGCTGCTATGAAACTGACTGCGCAAGCCAAGGGCGTTTATCCCATCGCCCCGACCCCGTTCTTTGACGACGGATCGGTGGACCACGCCTCCATCGACCGGATGATGGATTTTTATGTGGGCTGCGGCTCGACGGGCCTGACTGTATTGGGCCAGTTGGGCGAAGCGCCCAAGCTCGACTTCGCCGAGTCGCTGGAGATCGCCTCCCAGGTCATCGGCAAGGCAGAGGGGCTGCCGATCGTGGTGGGTGTTTCGGCGCCGGGCTTCGCTTCCATGCGTTCGTTGACGCGCGAAGTGATGGACCGCGGCGCGGCCGGCGTGATGATCGCGCCGCCCAATACCCTGAGAACCGACGACCAGATCGTCAATTACTACCACCAGGCCGTGGAGGCCATCGGCGATGATGTGCCGTTCGTGCTGCAGGACTACCCGCTGACGTTCTCCGTGCAGATGGCCCCGTCCGTCATCAAGCGGATTGTCACGGATCTGGACTCATGCGTGATGCTCAAACACGAAGACTGGCCCGGGCTCGAGAAGATCTCGACCTTGCGCCGCTATGAAGCGTCCGGACAGATGCGCCACATCTCGATCATGTGCGGCAACAATGGTCTGTTCCTGGACTACGAGATGGCGCGCGGGGCGGATGGCGCAAACACCGGCTACTGCTTTCCGGACATGCTTTGCGATTTTGTGAACTGGCTAGGCGAAGGAAAAGTGGAAGAGGCGCACGACTTGTTCGACGCGCATCTGCCCCTGTTGCGTTATGAGCAGCAGCCGGGCGTCGGTCTGGCCGTTCGGAAGTACGTCATGATGCGGCGGGGCATCCTGACAAGTGCGGCGCAGCGTCGTCCCGGCGGCGCACTGAGCGCACAAGCACAGCAAGAGGTTGACCACCTGTTGCGGCGCCTGGGCCGGCGCGATCCGCGGGCCGCAACGCTTGCGTAAAGCCTGGGTGTGATCGGGTATCCCGTTCGAAGCCCGGCAGATCAGACGCGCAAGCGTACGGTCTGCCGGGACCCCGTCGCGGTAAACGTCCTATGCGACGTTCAATTGATGCAAGCAGGCTATCTGAATGCCGCGATCAGCAGCGCCCGGTATTCAAGTCCGCAATCAGGTTGTTGAAATCCTGGCGCAGGCTGTTGGCGTCGTTTTCGATCGTCGGGCGCATCATCTTGAACGCGCCGGTGCGGGCGGCGTCTTCCTT
>JAEYVD010000276.1 GCA_023432075.1 Pseudomonadota bacterium
CCCGGACACGGCCGCCACCCTGCGCTACCATGGGTCACGCGCGCTACATTGCCGCACAAAAGGAGTGTCCATGGGAACCGCAAAATACGATCATCCCGGCTACGTTGCTGATACGGGCGCTGAGGGCCAGTACCACGTGGGCATCTGGTGCCCGCACGGGTATCCCGCCCACATCCATATCGGCCGCCCGGCCGACCGCGGCGATCCCCAGGCCTTGCTGAGACTGCGCATTCCGGACGGGGTCTTCCAGTCGCTGCCGGACGACCCCGAAACCCTGTGCCGCCGCGCGCTCGGGCAGGCGCTAGATGCCGGACTGCTGCGCACGGTCGCTGTCGACGGTGAGTACCAGGAATTGCGTTTCCAGCTCGACGCAGAGCCCTGGTCCGGCCCCATGCAAGCGGCCGAGCGCGCCTGATTCTTGTCTGAATCGCTGCGGCAGTTACCCACAGGGATTGTGGAAAACCCTTGGGATAGCTGTTGCGTATATGCAATTTCCCTAGCAAAAACAGGGGCTTGGCAGCGGCGGTCAAGAAATGGCCGCCGTTGCGCTTTCCGGGCAGTCATGGCGGGCGATCGCGCGGCAAGCCGCCGCGGCCATGAGACAATCTGCGTCCCCAAGGCCCGACGTCCGATCGTCATCTTCGTCCCGGTTTTCTCCCGCATGCGTTCCGCTTTTCCCCTCCCGCGTCCTGTCATCAAGGCGACGGCGCCATGAGCCTGTCCGCCAAACGCGTTGCCATCATCGGGGGCGGCCCGGCCGGCCTGATGGCGGCCGAAAGGCTGAGCGAAGCCGGGGCGCAGGTGGACGTGTTCGACGCCATGCCCTCGGTGGGGCGCAAATTCCTGATGGCGGGACGGGGCGGCCTGAACTTGACGCACAGCGAGCCCGCGGCCCCCTTTCTCGGCCGCTATGGCGATCGCGCCGCGTTCGTGCAGCCGTGGCTGCGGCGCATGGACGCCGCCGCGCTGCGTGAGTGGGCCCACGGCTTGGGCATCCAGCCCTTCGTGGGTTCATCGGGCCGGGTGTTTCCCCAGGAGATGAAGGCCGCGCCGCTTTTGCGGGCCTGGCTCGCCCGGTTGCGCGGACAGGGTGTGCGCTTTCACATGCGGCACCGCTGGCTTGGCTGGGGCGGCGGCAAGCCCGGCGCGGACGCGTTGCGCTTTGAGACGCCCGCCGGCCGGACTCAGCATGCGGCGGATGCCGTCGTGCTTGCGCTGGGCGGCGGCAGTTGGGCCAAGTTGGGGTCTGATGGCGCCTGGGCGCCGGAACTCCAGTCGCACGGCGTGCCGGTTGCGGCATTGCGGCCCGCCAATTGCGGCTTCGACGTCGCATGGTCCGATCACTTCCGCAACCGCTTCGCGGGTCAGCCGGTCAAGTCCGTGTCCATGGCCTGCGGCGGACCCAGCCGCCAGGGCGAGTTCGTCGTATCGGAAACCGGGATCGAGGGCAGCCTCGTCTATGCCCTGTCGGCGCCGCTGCGGGACCGGATCGACGCCGACGGCAGCGCCGTGGCCATGCTGGACCTGGCGCCGGATTGGACGCTTGAGAAAGTGATGGCCGCTGTGACGCATCCGCGCGGCGCGCGTTCCATGTCCAGTCACCTGCAAAGCCGCCTTGGCCTGACGGGCGTCAAGGCAGGCTTGCTAAGGGAATGCGCTAGCGCCGACGACTTCAAGGATCCGGTGCGTCTGGGCCAGCGTATCAAGGCTTTGCCCCTGACGCTGTTGCGGCCGCGTCCGATCGACGAAGCGATCAGCACGGCGGGCGGGGTGGCATTCGACGGGCTGACGCCCGGGCTGATGCTCAAAGCCGTACCTGGTGTTTTCTGTGTGGGGGAAATGCTGGACTGGGAAGCCCCAACGGGCGGCTACCTGTTGACGGCCTGCATGGCCAGCGGCGCGTCCGGCGCGGCTGGCGTGATTGAATTCTTGAACACTCGGTCCTGAAGCGGCAGGCCTTGAAGCGGCAGTCCTGAACGGGCTGCCCGCCGCGTGGCGATCAGGAACCCGTCGTGTGCGGCGCCATGCCTAGCGGCGCGCGAGGCGCCAGATCGCCGACAACGTGGCCGACCACGGGCGGCCCGCCCTCGGGCTGCGAGATGATGCCGATCACGCGGGTGATGGCGCTGGCGGGAATGGTCGTGCCGTGGGCGGGGTCCTGCACCAGTTGCCAGATCGTGGCGTTGCCCATGCCTGTGTCGCCTTCGGTCAGGTCCAGGTTGTCCAGACAGTTGCGCGCAAAGGAAGACCAATCCGAGGCGTTGCACGGCAGCCCGTGGGACGTGGCCAGGCGGGCCAGGGCCAGCGGCGCGTCGGCCTGGCTGGCGGCATGCTGGGCAGCGGTGCCCAGCGTGACGTCCAGGGACAGCAGGCGGAGAAACTCAACAACGTTGTCCGTGCTCATCTTGTGGTCTCCTTCCTTTGGGGGCTGCTCTGTTCGATCGCCGGGGGCGCCAGTTTCCGGGGAGTCATCCCGGTCACTGTCCCAGCATCGACACCAGCGACTGCTTCAGACGCGGCGAAAAAATCGGCACCGTGTGCGATACGCCGCTGCGGTCGATGCCTTCCTTGAGTTGAACTGACTGCCCCTGGA
>JAEYVD010000397.1 GCA_023432075.1 Pseudomonadota bacterium
AACAGGCCAAAGCGCTGGAACACCATGCTCATCTTCTTTTGGCGGAAGATTTCCAGGTCGCGCTTGTTCAGGCTGACCACGTCCACGCCGTCGACCAGGATGTGGCCCGAGCTGGGCTCGATCAGGCGGTTGAAGTGGCGGATCAGCGTGGACTTGCCCGACCCGGACAGCCCCATGATGACGTAGATGCTGCCTTCTTCGATGGACAGGCTGATGTCGCGCAGGCCGAGCGTGTGGCCGCTCTTGGCCAGCAGCTCTTCCTTGCTCATGCCGCCCTGGGCGGCCTGCAGCCATTTGTTCGGATGCGCACCGAAAATCTTGTAGATGTTCTTGACTTCGATCTTGCTCATCGCTGGCCTCCCGTGCGCATGCGCTGTCCATACGATTGCGTGATCCGGTCGAACAGCACGGCCAGCACCACGATACCCAGGCCGGCGAGCAGGCCCCGGCCCACTTCCAGGCGGTTGATGCCCAGAAGCACTTCATAACCCAGGCCGCGCGCGCCGATCATCGACGCAATCACCACCATCGACAGCGCCATCATCGTGGTCTGGTTGATACCGGCCATGATGTTGGGCAGCGCCAGGGGCAGCTGCACGCCGAACAGCTGCTGGCGCGGGTTGGCGCCAAAGGCGCGCGACGCTTCCAGCACTTCGCGATCGACCAGGCGGATGCCCAGGTCGGTCAGGCGGATGAGCGGCGGCACGGCGTAGATGACGGTTGCGATGATGGCGGGGATCTTGCCCAGGCCGAACAGCATCACGACAGGAATCAGATACACGAAGCTGGGCATGGTCTGCATCACGTCCAGCACGGGCAGCATGCCCGAGCGCAGCCAGTTCACCCGTGCCATCAGCACGCCCAGCGGAATGCCGATCAGCACCGACAGGCCGGCGGCCATGATCATCAGCGCCAGCGTCTGCATGCCGGCGTCCCACAAGCCCAGCACCCCGATGACGCACAGCAGCGCGCCCATCGCCAGGCTCAGGCCGATGCGGCGGCTCACGCCGTAGGCGATCGCGATGGTCACCGCGACCACCGCCCACCAGGGCGAATTGCGCAGCAGTTGCTCCAGCCACACCAACGCGTGCAGCACGGGCTGGGACATCTTTTCCAGCGTGTCCGCGTAGTTGGTGACCAGGTGATCGACGAAACCGTCGATCGCCCCCCGTACCTGACGGGCGGGAATAATTTCAGGAAACATACATTCGACTCCATTCTGGCGCGCTCGCCGCCCGTGTCGCCACCGGGCACGCTGGCGCAGGACAAGACATCGAGACTGAGACTGGCGCCAGGCACCCGGAAGGACCGCAGATTGCGCAAATCCATTCCGCATCGGTGCCCGGCACCGGAATCACTGCCACCGCGGGTGGCGGCACAAGCACGCTTGCCGGGCCGGACGCATGCGCCCGGCCGGCGGCCATCCCGGCAAAGAGTTCCGGCCCCTTGACGGGCCGGTACGCGCCACCGCGGCGCGCAGCCAGGATCACAGTGCTTTACAGCGCGCTTTGGACGCGCCCGGCGACGTCGGCGGGGACCCACTTGGTCCAGACGTCGGGTTTGTTCTTCAGGAACCACTTGGCCACGGCGTTGGACTCATCGCCGGACTCTTCCATGTGGGCCAGGGTTTCATTGATGACCGGCAGCGGCACCGAGACCTTGGACAGGAATTCGGTCAGCTTGGGCGCATCTTCGGAGAACTTGGTGTTCACCGCGGTAAAGACAGGGTTGTCGGGGTAGGCGCTGGGCTCGGGCTTGGCGCACTTGGGCGACGTCAGGCACTTGTGCTTTTCAGCATCGTAGGCCGGCAGGTCCAGCTTGACCAGATCCATGGCGCCGACCAGCGGCGTGGGCGACCAGTAATAGAAGACCACGTTCTGCTTGCGCTTGTAGGCCGACATCAGGGCCGCCTTCTGCGCCGCGCCCGTGCCGGGCGAGTACAGCGTGTAGGTGTCGTCCAGCTTCAAGGCGTGGAACAGGTTGTTGCTGGTGACTTCGCAACCCCAGCCGGCCGGGCAGCCATAGAAACGGCCCTTGCCGGGTTCTTCCGGATCCTTGAATTCATCCTTGAACTTGGGCAGGTCCGCCGCCGACTTCAGCTCGGGCAGACGCTCGGCCGTGTACTTGGGGATGTACCAGCCTTCGGCGCCCATGTACAGGTCGCCAATGCGCTTGACCTTGCCGGTCTTCTCGGCGCGGGCCCAAGGATCGGCCACGCTGTTCAGCCAGATTTCGGTGTTGATGTCCAGATCGCCGCGTTCAAGGGCGGCCAGGGCGGGCAAGGTCTCGGTGGGCAGGGTTTCGGTCTTGCAACCGTAGCCCTTTTCCATGATGAATCGTTCGACGTCGACCAGGACCAGGTTGGATTCCCAGTTCATGGCGCCGAACATGACCGGACGCTTGAGTTCACATTGCGGAGCGTCGGCGGCTTGAGCCGAACCAGCAAACGCAAACAAAACGGCCGCGGCGGCCAGGGACTTGACAGGGGTAAAACGCATTGGCTTTTGCCTCCATAGGTTCAGGCACTCACGCCAGGGTTCAAGCCTGGGCGGCGCCGTGGAGCTAAGGGGGTTGTGCGGAAGACGGGCTGAACCGCCAATACAAACCGACACTAGCAACAAGACTGCCCGCGAGGAACGCGGCGTCTTGCAAGACAGGGAGCTTCAAAAACGGGTTTTTGAATACTCACAGAAAGAGAACAAACTGAACGAAGAAGGCAGCATCTTAAACGAAATTGCTGCGCCGCCCAACCCCAAGGGTGAATGAAACAGATACATTCGCG
>JAEYVD010000423.1 GCA_023432075.1 Pseudomonadota bacterium
CCGAAACCGGCAAGCTGACCGAAGTCGCCTCGCTGGTCACCAGCAGCGCGGTCGAGGTCGCCAGCCTGGGCGAATCCTTCGGCGCCGCCGTGCAGGCCTTCGGCGAATCGAACGACAAGCTCACGGCGCACCTGCAACGCATCGAAGCGGCGCTGGACAAATCCATCGCGCGCGGCGACGAGCAACTGTCCTACTACGTGGCGCAGGCCCGTGAGGTCGTCGACCTGAGCCTCATGTCGCAAAAGCAGATCATCGAGAACCTGCAGCAGCTCGCCGCTCAGCGCGCCACGGCCGGAGCGGAAACGGCATGAGCGAGGATATCGACGGCGGCGTGGAGCCGACGGCGCCGGCCTGGGCCGTGTTTGGCGACCGGATGTCGGTGCTGCTGGGCGCCTTCGTCCTCATCCTGGTTAGCGTCGTCGCTGTGCAGTTGCAGTTGTCGACGCAGCTCGAGGAAGAGGTCAAGCAGCGCCAGGAAGAAACGCAGCGCCGCGAAACGCTGGAACAGGCGCTGGCCGGCCCGCTTGCCGCGGGCCGCGTGACGCTCATCAACGGCCGCATCGGCATCAGCGGCAGCGTGCTATTCGCGCTGAATTCGGACCAGCTTCAGCCCGAGGGACGCGAGATCCTGAAAAGCCTGATCGACCCGCTGTCCGCGTACCTGAAGACCCACAACGAAATCCTGATGGTCAGCGGCTTCACCGACGACCAGCAGGTGCGCGAGGGCAACCGCCGCTTTGCCGACAACTGGGATCTTTCCGCGCAGCGCGCCCTCACCGTGACGCGGGCGCTCATCGACGAAGGCGTACCGTCATCGATGGTCTTTGCCGCGGCCTTCGGGGCTGAGCAGCCGGTCGCGTCCAACGCGGACGAGGAAGGCCGCGCCAAGAACCGCCGCGTCGAAATCACGCCCATCCCCAAACCCTCGAACGAAGCGGGTAAGCCCGGTGAGCAGTGACGGCAGCCGCGAGCCGGTCCTGGACGCGCGCGCCGTGCTGGACGGCTGGCGCGCCAGCGGCGCCGACCGCGCCAACCCGCTGCGCTTTCATCTGATCGACGCCCTGGCGCGCCGCGCGGCCGCCTATGACGGCCCGGCCCGCCTGCGGCTGGATGCGCGGCTGGCTGGCCTGATCCAGGCGTACGAATCGGCACTGCCTGACGCGGGCGCCGCCGAGGACCGTCCCGCCGCGCCGGCTGCCCGCGAGCCCGGCCCCCTTGCATGCCTGGTCGCCTATCTGGACAACCCCGCCGCCGCGCGCGCACCGCAGACCGCGCACGCCGAGCCGGACAGCGCGGCCGCCGACCGGCTCAACCCGCTCGACGATCGCGACCCTCTGGGCCTGCGCGCGGCCTATCCCGAGCTGCCGCTCCTCGACGATTTCCAGACGCTCTGGTCCCGCTTCAGCGCCGACCGCCAGGTCCGGCAGTCGCAGGAACAGGTCCACAAGAACGCCGGCCCGCTCAACTCCAATCAGCTCGTGCACCGCGCGCTGTCCCTGATGCGCGAGATGTCGCCGGGTTACTTGCAGCAATTCCTGTCCTATACCGACGCGCTGATGTGGATGGAGCAGCTGACCGCAGCGGCTGCCCCGGCGCCCAAGGAAGCGCCCCGAGCCGGCGCCGCCAAGAAGTCCACGCGGGGTAAGTCCCGCAAGGAAGCCAAGGAAAGCAAGGAATCCGCCTGAGGGCGATTTGCAAGCGGCGGCGCGGCGCAGTACGATACGTTCCATATACGAAACATATACGGAATACATCCACCATGGGTATCGTCAAGATTTCCGAGCAGATGCACGAGAACCTGCGCGTCGCCAGCGGCGCCCTCAGCCGCTCCATCAATTCCCAGGCCGAACACTGGATGCGCATCGGCATGCTCTCCGAGCTCTATCCCGAACTGCGCCACGCCGACATCTGCCAACTGCTGATCCGCATCGACCAGGCAGAAGGCTTTACCATCGCTTCCCTCTCGCAAGGGTTGCCGCAACCCGCGCAGCAGGAGGCCGCATAAATGGCAAAGAAGGTTTCCATCAAATCGGCCGCCGACATCGAAATGGCCCGCAAGGCGGGCGCCATGGCGGCCGAAGTGCTGCACATGATCGGCGAACACGTTCGCCCCGGCGTCACCACCGACGAACTTGACCGCGTCTGTCACGACTACATCGTCAACGTGCTCAAGGCCACGCCCGCCAACGTGGGCTATCACGGCTTTCCCAAGACCATCTGCGCGTCGGTCAATCACGTGATCTGCCACGGCATCCCGTCGGCCAAGGTGCTCAAGAACGGCGACATCCTGAACATCGACGTCGCGGTCATCAAGGACGGCTGGTTTGGCGACACCAGCCGCATGTACTACGTTGGCCAGCCCAGCCCGCTGGCCCGCCGCCTGGTCAACACCACCTATGAAGCCATGCGCGCCGGCATCATGGCCGTCAAGCCCGGCGCCACGCTGGGCGACATCGGCCACGCCATCCAGACCGTCGCGCACCGCGAGCACTTCAGCATCGTGCGCGAATACTGCGGTCACGGCATCGGCCAGATCTATCATGACGACCCGCAGGTGCTGCACTACGGCCGCCCTGGCGAAGGCCTGGTGCTGCAGCCCGGCATGATGTTCACGATCGAACCCATGATCAACGCCGGCAAGCCGCAGACCAAGCAGCTGCCTGACGGCTGGACCGTCGTCACCAAGGACCGCTCGCTGTCCGCCCAATGGGAGCACATGGTCGTCGTCACCGAGACGGGCTACGACGTGCTGACCACCTGGCCCGACGGCTTCGGCGACTACCCGCCCATTCCCTGATCGCTGCGCGTCCTGGCGGCATCGCAAGGACCGGAGTGCGGGACGGCAAGGGCACGATCAAGATCGTGCCCTTGCCGTCTCTGCGGCCATCGTCGCCCTTCCCATGCCCGCCCAGCCCACCGCCTTCCGCCCCCATGCGGCGT
>JAEYVD010000428.1 GCA_023432075.1 Pseudomonadota bacterium
CGGCCGGCGCCGCGCACGCGGAATACCCGGAACGCCCCATCAACATGGTGGTGCCGTTCGCTGCAGGCGGCCCGACCGACAACGTCGCCCGCTCTCTCGCGGAAGCCATGCGCACCAGCCTGGGCCAGACGGTCGTGGTCGAAAACAAGGGAGGCGCCGGCGGCACGATCGGCACCACTCAGGTCGCCCGCGCCCAGCCGGACGGCTATTCCATCCTGTTGATGCACGCCGGCTTCTCGACCGCACCTTCGCTGTACAAGAATCCGGGGTACGACCCCTTCACGAGCTTCGAGCCGGTCGGCCTGGTGGTCGACGTGCCGATGACCATCGTCGCGCGCTCGGACTTCCCGCCCAACACCATCGCCGAGCTGGCGGACTACGTCAAAAAGAACAAAGACAAGGTCTCGCTGGCCAACGCGGGCATCGGCGCCGCCAGCCACCTGTGCGGCACGATGCTCGTGGAAGCGCTTGGCGTGCAACTGCTGACGATCCCGTACAAGGGCACCGCACCCGCCATGAACGATCTGCTGGGCAAGCAGGTCGACCTGATGTGCGACCAGACCACCAACACGACGCAACAGATCGAAGGCGGCAAGGTCAAGGCCTACGCCGTGACCAGCCTGCAGCGCGTCCCCACCCTGCCCAAGCTGCCGACCATGGACGAATCGGGCTTCAAGGGCTTTGAAGTCGGCATCTGGCATGGCATGTGGGTGCCGAAGGGCACGCCCAAGCCCGTCGTGGACAAACTGGTCAAGAGCCTGCAGGCAGGCTTGGCGGATCCCAAGTTCCAGGACCGCATGAAGCAGCTCGGCGCCACCGTGCTGACTTCGGAAGCCAACCCCGACGCCCTGACCGCCAAGGTCAAGCAGCAAGTCCCGCAATGGGCCGAGCTGTTCAAGAAGGCCGGCATCGAAAAGCAATAAGCGAGCCCCAAGCGGCCGTCCACCCGCGTGGCGGCCTTGGATGCCAATGCCTGAAAACACAAAAGCCCCCTCGCGGGGGCTTTTGTGTTTGGGGCCGGGCGCTGCGCTACGGACGCATCGCTTCGGCCGCCATGCCCAGGCCGTTGAAGCCGGTGGACACAGAGGGCTCGTAACCCAGGGCTTCGGAAATGCTGGCGGCCGTATCGACCAGGGCCTTGATCCAATCGTCCTGCAGGCGTTCGGCCGGCGCCGAAATGGACAGCCCCGCCACCAGTTTGCCGGTGTCGTCGAAGATGCCGGCGGCGATGCAGCGCACCCCGAGTTCCAGTTCTTCGTTGTCGCGGGCATAACCATGGCGTCGCACCAGGGCCAGTTCGCGTTCGAGCTTGTCCAGATCGGTCAGGCTGTTGCGCGTGTGGCCGGCAAGACCGGTGCGCAGCGCGTAGGCCCGCACCTGGCGCGTGTCGCCCGTGGACAGGAACAGCTTGCCGGTGGAGGTCAGGTGCAGCGGCGCGCGGCCGCCGATGGCCCGCACCACTTGCATGCCGGACCGTTCGCTCCAGGCGCGGTCGATATAGACGATCTCGTCGCCCTGCTGGACGGAAAGATTGATGGTCTGCCCCGTGAGCTTATGCAGCGACCGCATGGCAGGGATGGCGGCCTCGCGCACATTCAGGCGCCCCTTCACCAGCGAGCCCAGCTCCAGGAGGCGCATGCCGAGCTGATACAGGCCGTTGTCGACCCGCTCGACGTAGCGGCCCACCACGAGATCGTTCAGGATGCGGTGGGCCGTGGAGGCGTGCAGGCCGGTGGTCGCCGACAGCTCTTTGAGCGTGACCGGATCGGGCTGCGCCGCCAGGGCGTCGAGCAGCCGCATGGCGCGCTCGATGACCTGGATGGCGATCGGATGGGCGGACGCGCCTTCGGTTTCGGCGTCCAGGGGATTGCGAGGCGTGGGAAGACGGGCCATGGAAAATTGGGGCTGGCGCCGCCGCGCATGGGTGCGTTGCGGCACTGCAGCAAGCAGTTCTTTCCCGTATTGTGAAATTTACCAGCCGGTTTGGCAATCAGAATTTGAGGGGGCAGTGCAACCGGCGGTGAGCCGCCGGCGCCCCGATCAGGCCGCTGCCGGCGGGGCCAGTTTGCCCCCCAGGCGCAGCACTTCCGCCCGCAAAAACTCCAGCGCCTCGGCCGCTGCCTCGGGGTCGCCCTTCACGCCGAGTTCGATGTGGGGCATTCCGCCCGCCTCGCCGACACTGGGCAGGCTGAACGCGCGCACGCCGGGCCAACGGGTTTCGACGGTGACCATCGAGGGGGTGATGCGCGATTCCGGCATGCTGAAAACCAGGAATGAGTGCTCGGCATGGACGCGCACATGCTGCAGCGCACGATAGCGGGTGTCCAGGGTCCATTCCAGCATCGGCCACGCCATGACGGGAAAGCCCGGCACGAAGGTGTGGTCCTTGATGAAAAAGCCGGGGATCCGGTTGTAGGGATTGGGAACGATCTCGCAACCCTCGGGGAACATGCCCATCTGCAGGCGTTGCTGGTTCTCGGGCGCGCTCATGTCGGCCGTGCCTTGGCCTTTTTCGGCCATTTCTCGGGTGCGCAGCGCGATGGCGGCCTCGGCTTCGGGGTGCAGCGCCAGCGGCAGGCCCAGCGCGGCGGCCGCGGCCTGGCGGGTATGGTCATCCGGCGTGCCGCCGATGCCGCCGCACGAAAACACGACGTCGCCGGTGGCGAAGCTGCGTTTATAGGCGTCCACCAGACGGTCGCGCTCGTCAGGCAGGAATTCGGCCCAGCTCAGGTGCATGCCGCGCGCGCCCAGCATCTCGACGATCTTGGAAAAATGCTTGTCCTGACGTCGTCCCGACAGGATTTCATCGCCGACGATGA
>JAEYVD010000441.1 GCA_023432075.1 Pseudomonadota bacterium
CGCGGCTTGGTCGCCAGGTTGATGAGGTTGCGCAGCGTGGGCTTGGGCGGCGTCGACAGGCCGTTCTTGATGTCCTTGTGGCGCTGGCCCAGGATCTGCAGGTCCAGCGTCAGCACCAGCGCCGAGCAGCCGGCGGCCTTGGCGCGGTCGATCAGGTTGCCCACGAACTCGCGGTCGCGCATCACGTACAGCTGGAACCAGAACGGCTTGCCGGTGGCCTGCGCCACGTCTTCCAGCGAGCAGATGCTCATCGTGGACAGCGTGAAGGGCACGCCGAAATCGGCGGCGGCCTTGGCGGCCAGGATCTCGCCGTCGGCATGCTGCATGCCGGTCAGCCCAGTGGGCGAAATCGCGAGCGGCATGACCACATCCTGGCCCACCATCTTGGTGCGCAGCGACCGGCCTTCCATGTTCACCGCCACGCGCTGGCGCAGCTTGATCTTGTGAAAGTCGCTTTCATTCGCGCGATAGGTGCCTTCTGTCCAGGCGCCGGAATCGGCGTAGTCGTAGAACATGCGCGGCACGCGCTTCTGCGCGACGACGCGCAAATCTTCGATGCAGGTGATCGTAGAAAGGTTAGCGGTCATGGAGTGTCTGTGGAGTGGTAGGGGGCGCCAGCGCCGCCCAGTATACGCGCCGAGGCCGGCAAGCGTCGCTTGCCGGCCTCGTTCGCCCCCCTGCGCAAAGACTCTACGGTCCCTGCACGCCCAGCCTTAGCGCGGCCACACCTTGCTGACCGCGCGGATGGTCGCCCATGCGACCCAGCGCGGGCTGGTCAGCCGCGCGCCCGGCAGCCGGCGCATCACGTCCACCGCCAGCCCTCCGCGCTTGTGCCATTGCTTCTTGCGCGTCTGGCTATCGGTCCAGCGCCCCTCCAGCCAGGGGAATTCTCGGCGTCCGGGCTTGTAGACCGGCGGCGTGTTGTAGATCAGGATGTACGCCAGCCGCGGTGTCTGCGACGTGTTGGGCCCGGTGAAGTGCAGCGTGCGCGCATCGTGCACGGTGATGCCGCCCGGATCGAGCGGCTCGGCCACGGCCTGTTCGCGCGGAAAATCGCCGCAGCATTCCAGCGGATGCAGGCTCTTGTCGCCCCCGGGCGAGCGGTGCTCCAGCACGTCCCATTTGTTTGAACCCGGCAGAAACTGCATGCAGCCGTTCTCGACGGTGGCCGGCTGCAGCGCCAGCCAGATGCTCAGTTCGTTGTAGACGAAATCCGGCGAACGGAACGCTTCGTCCTGATGCCACGGCGTTTCCGGTCCGTGCGGACCCGGCTTGAGCAACGCGTGTTCGCCATAGAGCGCCGCCTGAGGGCCCAGCAATTGCCGCGCGAGTTCCAGTGTGCGCTCGTGGTAAACCGTCTTCAAGAGGCCCGGGGCATAATGGCGCGGATCATGCAGACTGGGAAACTTGGCGGGCTTGGTCGGGTCATCGCGGCTGACAAAGTCATACTGCGCGCCCTCGTTGTAACCCGTCTTGTTCGAGAACAAGTCCAGCAGCGTCCTGCGGATGTAGCCGACCTCATCCTGAGGGCACATGTCCTTCAGGGCCAGGTACCCCTGATCCCTGTAGCGCGCTGTCTCGGCTTCCGACAACAAACTGGTCTCTTCCATAATGGCTTCTCCAAGCTCTGGTAATGGGTATTTCTAAGCTGGCACGTTTTGACATGGGCTCTAACGTATCGCTTCGAAGCCCGCCGGGCCTATAGACCATCCGCTGTAGCCGATTCCGCCTACGCATCTCGTGCGTGGCGGCGCATCATCCGAAGGAAAAACCATGCAAGACCCTAAGGCCGATACCCATATCGAAACCGTCCACGTCACCGTCAGCGGCACGGTGCAAGGCGTGGGCTACCGTCACGCGACAGTGCGGCGCGCCCACATGCTTGGCGCGAAGGGTTGGGTGCAGAACATGCTGGACGGCACGGTCGAGGCGCTGGTGCAGGGCACGCCCGACCAGGTGGACCATATGTTGGAATGGCTGCGGCGCGGTCCGCCGGGCGCGTCGGTTCAGGAGATCATCACGCGCCGGGAGTACACCGATAAGCGTTACATCCGCTTCGAACAACTTTGAACAGCGCCGCCCTAGCCGGCACGATGTAATCCGGCCGGACGAGACGGCTGTACCGCAAGAGCTGACGGCGTCAGCGTGAACGCATCCAGCGTCCGCCAACCTGGTTGATGACCAGACCGGCCAGCACGCAGGCCGCACCCAGCCATTGCAGCGGTTGCAGGCGCTCGCCGAAGGCCATGGACGCGGCCCACAGCCCCACCACCGGCACCAGCAACGAAAACGGCGCGACCTTTGCGGCGGGATGGCGCGACAGTAGCTGCGTCCACAACGTGTAGGCCAGCAGGGTCGCCAGCACCGCCAGGTACAGCACCGACAGCGCCTCGCCCCAGCCGATGCCCATCACCATGCCCACCACCGGCTCCCAGCCGTCGATCAGCACGGCCAGCACCAGGAAGGGCAGCACCGGCGCGGCGCTGCTCCAGGCAATGAATGCGAAGGGGTCGTAGCCGGGCGCCTTGCGGCTGGCCAGCCGCACGATCATGTTCGACACCGCCCACATGAACGCGGCGCCAAGCGTCAGCACAAAGCCCAGCATCGTCATCTGCCCGGGTCCTTCGCCGCGCCCTCCGGCAATGACGGCCAGACCCATCGCCGCCACGCCAAGACCGAACCAGTGATGCCGGCGCGCCCGTTCATGCAGGACCGGCGCGGCCAGCAGCAGCGTGAAAAACGCCTGGGTCTGGATGACGAGCGAGGCCATGCCAGCGGGCATGCCGAAGTTCAACGCGGTAAAGAGCAGGCCAAACTGG
The DNA here is from genome assembly GCA_023432075.1 of Pseudomonadota bacterium. Lineage (GTDB taxonomy): Bacteria > Pseudomonadota > Gammaproteobacteria > Burkholderiales > Burkholderiaceae_B > Achromobacter. The sequence continues at coordinate 2,820 of JAEYVD010000441.1, forward strand.
CCTAGCCCCTGGACCAGCCCGTAGGCCGCGACCCAGTGCCACGGCAGCCGCGGCATGCGCACGAAAAGGATCAGGGGGAAGGCGGCCAGCGCGAATCGCAACGCGCCCAGCATCATGGGAGACAGGCCCCGCATGCCGACCTTCATGACGACGAAATTCAGGCCCCAGATGACCACCACCGCCAAGGCGCAGAAATAGTCTTTTCGGGAAAGATGTGTGGGGGTGGACATGCGGGGCATTATCGCATCGCCCACCCCAAAGCCGGCTGAATCAGCGCGCGTGCAGCACTGCGGCAAACGCCTGGACGGCCGCATCGATATCGCCATCGCCGATATGCCGGTGCGTGACGCAGCGCAGCCGCGTGCGGCCCCAGGGGCGCGTCAGCACGCCTTGCGCCTGCAAGGCCGAGACCCATTGCGCATTGGTCATGCCGGTGTCCGCCGTCTCGACCTGCACGATGTTGGTTTGGGGCACCGTCGCGGTCAGCGCCAGGGCCAGCTTGTTGATGCCATCGCTCAGGCGGCGCGCCCGCACGTGGTCTTCGGCCAGACGGCCGCTCATGTGCTGAACGCCCTCCAGGCCCGCGGCGGCCATGATGCCGGACTGGCGCTGCGTGCCGCCCAGCATGCGGCGCAGCGTGCGGGATTTGGCGATCACGGCCTGGCTGCCGGCCAGCACCGCGCCCACCGGCGCGCTCAGCCCCTTGGACAAGCACAGCGACACCGTATCCGTGTGGCGGGTGATCTCGCCGGCCGGCACGCCCAGCGCCACCGCGGCATTGAACAGCCGCGCCCCATCCAGGTGCACCGGCACGCCGGCCGCGCGCGCCATGCCGTACACGGCCTGCATGTGGTCCAGCGGCAGCACGGTGCCGCCCGCGTTGTTGTGCGACGTCTCCATCGCCACCAGCGCGGTCTTGAGGCGGTGGCCGCCCGTCATCAGCGCGTCTTCGAGCCGGTTCAGGTCCATCGCGCCCTCGGCGCCAGGCAAGCCTTGGTAGAACAGGCCCGTGAACGTGGCCGCGCCCCGTTCCGACGTGTACATGTGGGCGGTCGACTCCAGCGCCACCTGCTCGCTGCGCTGCGTCTGCGCCAGCACGGCCAGCAGGTTGGCCATCGTGCAGCTGGGCACGAACAGGCCCGCTTCCTTGCCCAGGCTGGCCGCCACACAGGCTTCCAGCTCGCGCACGGTGGGGTCGCCGTCCAGGCCGTCATCGCCGATCGGCGCAGTGCGCATGCGCTCGTACATGGCCGCGGTCGGGTGCGTGACCGTATCGCTGCGCAGGTCGACGCGGAGTTGGGGAGGTTCGGCGGGAGTCCGCTGGGTCATGGCGTTCAGTGCTGCAGAATTTTGGAAAGAAACTGGCGCGTGCGCGGGGCACGCTCCTCGACGTTGCCGAAGAACTGCTCCTTCTGGCAGTCCTCGACGATCTTGCCGCCGTCCATGAAGATCACACGGTCGGCGACGCGGCGCGCGAATCCCATCTCGTGGGTCACCACCATCATGGTCATGCCTTCGCCCGCCA
>JAEYVD010000401.1 GCA_023432075.1 Pseudomonadota bacterium
TCATCACGGCGCTGGCGCGCGGCCTGGACGTGCTGCGGTGCTTTCGCCATGGCGTGGCCGCGCTGGGCAACCTGGACCTGGCGCGCCTGACCGGCCTGCCCAAGCCCACCGTCAGCCGCATCACCTACACGCTCACTGAACTGGGTTACCTGCGCTACCACCCCGACACCGGCAAATACTCGCCCGGCTATGGCGTGCTGGCGCTGGGATTCGGCCTGCTGGCGGGGCTTGAGGTGCGCGAGCTTGCCAAGGCCTCGATGACCGACCTGGCGCGCGAGACGGGAGGGGCCGTGGCCCTGGGCGCCTTCGACGGCGATGCCATGACCTACGTCGAAGCCATCCACGGCTCGTCGGCGCTGTACTTGCGCTTGCCCGTGGGTTATCGCGCCACGTTGGACAGCGCCATGGGGCGCGCCTATCTCGCCGGCCTGCCCGCGGATGAGTGCGACGCCGTCCTTGGGCGTCTGGACCAGGGGGCGCCAGCCTCCGAGGCCATCGCGCGGGCTCGCGCTGAACTCGCGCAAACCGGCTGCTGCTTTGCAATCGGCGAATGGCAGTCCGGCATCAACGCCGTCGCCGTGCCCTTCACGTCGATCACGGGCGAGGGCGTCTTCGTCATGAGCTGCGGCGGGCCGGCCAGCCTGCTTGAGGCCTCGCATCTTCGCGACCGCGTGGCCCCGGCGCTCCTGGCCGCGGTGGCAGGCCTGGCGGGGGCGCCAGCCTAGCGCGCGGGGCGCTTGCGGGCCGCGCGAGGGTATCTCGTACAATTCACGGATTAATCCACCCCTTAGTGCCCCGGAGGCCCGTTTGGCCAAACCCACTCAAGCTGATCCGCAGAACGACGATCGTCCCTTGCCCCAGGATTTCGAAACGGCGCTGGCTGAACTGGAATCGCTGGTTGCGGCCATGGAAGACGGATCGCTGCCGCTCGAGCAGTCGCTGGCTGCCTACCGGCGCGGTGTGGCGCTCACACGGGTTTGCCAGGAACGCCTGGCCCAGGCTGAACAGCAGGTCAAGGTCCTTGAGGGCGGCTTGCTCCGGCCCCTGGATCCCGCGGCGCTGGACGACGAATAAGAAGCCGATGAAGCAAATTCAACTCGCTTTTCCCGAGTGGTTGCAGGGCCGTGCGCGGCACGTCGAAGACGTGCTCGACGACCTTCTGCCGCCGGCGGACCTGGCGCCTGCCCGTTTGCACGAAGCCATGCGCTACGCCGTGCTGGGCGGCGGCAAGCGCGTGCGCGCCGCCCTGGTCTATGCAGCCGGTCAGGCCTGCCCCGTCAGCGGCAGCGTGCTGGCCATCGAGGCCTCGCTGGACCGCGCGGCAGCCGCCGTCGAACTGATCCATGCCTACTCGCTGATCCATGATGATCTGCCCTGCATGGACGACGACACGCTGCGCCGCGGCCGGCCCACCACACACGTGCAGTTCGACGAAGCCACCGCCATGCTGGCGGGCGACGCGTTGCAGCCGCTGGCATTCGAACTGGTCGCCTCCATGCCGATCGCCCCGGCGCTGATCGTCCAGGCCACCCAGTCGCTGGCGCGCGCCGCTGGCAGCCAGGGCATGGCGGGCGGGCAGGCCATCGATCTCTTCAGCGTCGGCCGTGCGCTGTCGCGCGACGAACTCCAGACGATGCACGGCATGAAGACCGGCGCAATGTTGGCGTGCAGCGTGGCGTTGGGCGGCATCGTGGCGGGCGCCAGCTCGGCCTCGCGCCAGGCGCTGGATGCCTACGCGCAGGCCATGGGTCTGGCGTTCCAGGTGGTCGATGACATCCTGGACGTCACCGCGGACAGCGCCAGCCTGGGCAAGACGCCCGGCAAGGACGCCGCCGAAAACAAGCCCACCTATGTATCCTTGCTGGGCCTTGAAGAGGCGCGGGCCTTTGCCGAGGAACTGCGCGTGGCGGCGCTGGCCGCCCTGGCGCCGCTGGGCGACGCCGGCGGGCGCCTGGCCCAGCTTGCCGACTTCATCGTTCTTCGAGACCGCTGATCCGAGATCAGCCCGGCCTTCCTGTTAGGCCGGGCCAACGAACCCCCAAAAAGCATGACGACAGATTTACTGGACCGCATTCAATCGCCGGCTGACCTCAAGCGCCTGGATCGTCGCGAACTGAAAAAGCTCGCCGACGAACTGCGCGGCTTCGTGCTGGAGTCGGTATCCAAAACGGGCGGACACCTGTCGTCCAACCTGGGCACCGTGGAACTCACGCTGGCGCTGCATCAGGTGTTCGACACGCCGCACGACCGCATCGTCTGGGACGTCGGCCACCAGTCCTATCCGCACAAGATCCTGACGGGGCGCCGGGCCGGCATGGCCAAGCTGCGCCAGCAGGGGGGTATCTCCGGTTTCCCCAAGCGCAGCGAATCCGAGTACGACGCCTTCGGCACCGCGCACTCGTCCACGTCGATCTCGGCGGCGCTGGGCATGGCGGTGGCCTCTCGCAATGCGGGCGTGCACCGTCAGCACATTGCGGTGATCGGCGATGGCGCCATGTCCGCCGGCATGGCGTTCGAGGCCATGAACAACGCGGGCGTCACGCCCGACATCAACCTGCTGGTGATCCTGAACGACAACGACATGTCGATCTCGCCGCCGGTGGGGGCGCTGAACCGGTATCTGGCGCGCCTGATGTCCGGACGCTTCTACGCCGCGGCCAAGAATGTGGGACGCGCGGTGCTGCAGCATGTGCCGCCGGTGCTTGAGCTTGCGCGCCGCTTCGAGGAACACGCCAAGGGCATGGTCACGCCCGCCACGTTGTTCGAGGAATTCGGCTTCAACTACGTCGGCCCCATCGACGGCCACGACCTGGACGCGCTGGTTCCCACGCTGCAGAACCTGAAGGCGCTGGAAGGCCTGCAGTTCCTGCACGTCGTCACGCGCAAGGGCCAGGGCTACAAACTGGCGGAAGCCGATCCGGTGCTGTATCACGGCCCCGGCAAGTTCGATCCCGCCGTCGGTATCCTGCAGTCCAAGGCGCCCGGCAAGCGCACCTTCACGCAGGTGTTCGGCAAGTGGTTGTGCGATACGGCCCAAGAGGACGCGCGCCTGGTGGCCGTCACCCCCGCCATGCGCGAAGGCAGCGGCCTGGTCGAATTCGAACAGCGCTTTCCGCAGCGGTATTTCGACGTGGGCATCGCCGAACAGCATGCCGTCACGTTCGCGGCAGGCGTGGCGTGCGAGGGCCAGAAGCCCGTCGTCGCCATCTACTCCACCTTCATGCAGCGCGGCTACGACCAGTTCATCCATGACGTCGCCCTGCAAAACCTGGACGTGACCTTCGCCCTGGACCGCGCCGGCATCGTGGGCGCGGACGGCGCCACGCACGCGGGCAACTACGACATCGCGTTCTTGCGCTGCGTGCCCAATATGGTGGTGGCCACGCCCTCCGACGAAAACGAAACCCGTCTGCTCCTGTCGACCTGTTATCAGTACCCGGGTCCGGCGTCGGTGCGCTATCCGCGCGGCGCGGGTTGCGGCGCGCCGGAAGCAGAGGGCCTGGATACCGTTGAACTGGGCAAGGGCATCGTGCGGCGCGAAGGCAAGAAGATCGCCATCCTTGGCTTTGGCACGCTGGTGCAGGCAGCGCTGGGCGCCGCCGGCAAGCTGGACGCCACCTTGGCCGACATGCGTTTCGTCAAGCCGATCGACCGCGACCTGATCCTGGACCTGGCTAGCCGCCACGACGCGCTCGTCACCGTGGAAGACGCCTGCATCATGGGCGGCGCGGGCAGCGCCGTGCTGGAAGTGCTGAGCGCGGCTGGCGTGCTGATCCCGGTGCTGCAACTGGGCCTGCCGGACGAATTCATCGACCACGGCGAACAGTCGGCCCTGCTTGCCGGCCTGGGACTGGATGCCGCGGGCATCGAGCAATCGATCCGCACCCGTTACGCCAGCCTGCTGGCCTGAGCCGGCTTGCTGCTTGCGGTCGAGGGCGCACGTCTTCGGCCGCAAGGATGAGACACACTGTTCCGGCCCCCCGGGCATGCGGGTCACAGGGTTACCGCTCCTGATCGCATGCGGGTGGGCGATAATGAGCCCCTTTCAAGACAACTGGGCCAGCATGTGTCGCCCCACCGCCGACCGGGCCCGGACAGGTAAGCCGAAATGAATTCTCCGATCGATCCCGCCATCGTGATGCCCGACGTCCAGAGCGCCACGGACACCCGGCATATCCCGATCCAGCGCGTCGGCATCCGCGGCGTGCGTCACCCCATGCTGGTCCAGAGCGGCGACGGCTCGGCCCAGGGCACGGTGGCCAACTGGACGCTGACCGTGGCGTTGCCGCCCGAAGAAAAGGGCACGCACATGTCCCGCTTCGTGGCCTTGCTCGAAAAGTACCGCACCACGCCCATGACGCCGGCGCTGTTCCGCACGATGGCCGCCGACATGCTGCCGCTCTTGCATGCCGAGCGCGGGGACATCACGGCCTCGTTTCCGTACTTCATCAACAAGTCCGCGCCGATCTCCGGCGTGCAAAGCCTGCTCGACTACGAGGTCCAGTGGATCGCGCGCGCGCAGGCCGACCGGGTCGAGTTCGAGCTCGTGGTGCAAGTGCCCGTCACCAGCCTGTGCCCGTGTTCCAAGGCCATCTCCGAGTACGGCGCGCACAACCAGCGCTCGCACGTCACGGTCTCGGCCATCCTGAACGAAGACATCTCGATGGACGGCGTGATCCGCCTGATCGAAGACGAGGGCTCCTGCGAACTGTGGGGTCTGCTCAAGCGGCCCGACGAAAAATTCGTCACCGAACGCGCCTACGACAACCCCAAGTTCGTCGAAGACCTGGTGCGCGACGTGGCCGCCCGCCTGAACGCCCATCCCGGCATCGCGCGCTATCGCGTCGAAGCCGAAAACTTCGAGTCCATCCACAACCACTCGGCATACGCCGTCGTCGAAGGCTGAGCGCCGATGCGCCATCCGGCGGCCAGCGACTGGCCGCTCATTGCCGGCCTGCAGCAATGGGAAGCGCGGTTGGCCAGCAACCTGGCCAGCCGGGGCCGCCTTGGCGTGGCGCTGTATGAGTTTTACCGCTTCGGCGTGAAGCAGGCGTGGGCCTGCCTCTTTGGCGGCCTGATGGGCGCGCGGCTGCTGGGCACGCACTGGTGGTATCCCAAGGATGCCGTCCTGGCGCGCTACGACTTCCTGACGCTTGCGGCGCTGGGCATCCAGGCGGCGTTGCTTGCGCTGCGCATGGAAACCTGGAGCGAGGCCCGCGTGATCCTGATGTTCCACGTGGTCGGCACCGGCATGGAAATCTTCAAGACCGCCGCCGGCTCGTGGATCTATCCGGAGC
>JAEYVD010000464.1 GCA_023432075.1 Pseudomonadota bacterium
CGCTCGTACATATCAAAGTGCCCGCTCGCTATTCCTTAGCGCCGGCAATCCGCCACGTGGTCGCAGTTTTCGTAGCTTGAGGTGAGCACAGCGAACCCCGATCCCCGCATCCAAATCATTCCGTCTACGTGAGCGGGCAAGGGTGGGGATACGGATGTGCATGCGGCATTGGCGCCGAGGGTGGTGGATTCGGCCTTCGGCCTTAATCCACCCTACACGGCACCTGGCTTGCGGATTGGTATCCGTTGTTGGGCTTCAGCCCGCTCTGCGAAAGCCGAACACCGGCTTCAGGTCTTCGGCAACGTGACGCCCTGCTGGCCCTGGTACTTGCCGCCGCGGTCCTTGTACGACGTCTCGCACACCTCGTCGCTCTCCAGGAAGATCACCTGCGCCACGCCTTCGTTGGCATAGATCTTCGCCGGCAGCGGCGTGGTGTTGGAGAATTCCAGCGTGACATGGCCTTCCCACTCGGGCTCGAGCGGGGTGACGTTGACGATGATGCCGCAGCGGGCGTAGGTGGACTTGCCCAGGCAGATCGTCAGTACGTTGCGCGGGTTTGTTGGCGTGGCGCGCTCAGAACTGGTTTGCGCCGGCGCTACGGCGATACCGCGAGGTTTACACGCAGGATGCGGGCGTGCGGTTGAGCGAAGTGTTCCTCTTCATCGACCCGCGCCAACTGTGGGTGGGCGCCGTCGGCTGCGGGGTGGCCGCAGCGGCGGCCGCGTTTTCGGCCACCGGAAGCGCGCTGGTCGCGGCCCTGTTCGCGCTGGCGGCCTCGCGCCTGCCGCGGTGGGTTGTCGACGGACTGCGCCGCCGCCGAGCGCGGCGCTTTGAAGCGCAATTGCCGATGGCGCTATTGATGCTGGCGTCCGCGCTGCGGGCGGGTGTGGCGGTGACGACTGGCTTGCGCCATGTGGTGGAACAGAGCAGCGCGCCGCTGGCGCAGGAGTTTGGCCTGATGCTGCGCGAACAGCGTCTTGGCGTGCCGTGGGACGTTGCGCTTGGCAACCTGCTGACCAGGATGCCGGGCGACTCGACGTCGCTGGTCGTGGCTGCCATGCGCATCGCGGCGAAAACCGGCGGCAATCTGGCCGAGGCCCTCGAAAGCATTGCACAGACGCTGCGGGCTCGCCTGCAGTTGCAGGCGAAGCTGCTGGCGCTGACCTCGCAAGGGCGGCTGCAAGCCTGGATCGTGGGCGCGCTGCCCGTGCTGCTGCTGGCGGTGCTGGATCGGCTGGAGCCCGACATCATGAGTCTGTTGTGGCATACGCCGATCGGATGGGGTGTCCTGGCCGTCGTGGCGGTGCTGGAGACGGCAGGCGTGCTGCTGATCCGGCGGATCATGCGCATCGATATCTGAAGGGGGGCAGGATGTGGCTTTACCTGGGCATGGTGGCGACGGCGGCGGGAACGGCCTGGCTTGCGTGGGTGCTGTTGCGGCCGTTGTTGCGGCAGGAGCAGAACGCCGAGCAAGCAATGCCGTGGTGGTGGCGCGCCGCATGGCCGTGGATCGTGGCGGTGGCGCCATTGGCGGGGCCGCTGTGCGCATGGCGCTGGCGGCTGCGCTTGAACCGGGCGATAGCGCGGGCGGCCTTGCCCCCGGGAGTCGGGTATGCGCACATCGCGGCGTTGTGCGGTAGCGCGGCCGCCGCTGCCGGTGGCGTGGCCGGCGCCGTGGCGGTGGCGCTCGCTCCACCCGGCTCCGCGTCGTGGGTGCTCTGGACGGCTGCGGCGGCGCTGGCCGCCGGGATGGCGCCGGCGGCGTGGTTGAAAGGCCTGGGTACGCAGCGGCGCCGCGCCATCGAGCGGGACTTGCCCTTCGTGTTCGACATGATGACGCTGTGCGTGGAGGCCGGACTGAGCGTGCAGGGCGCGTTGCAGTTGGCGGCGCAGAGCGGGCCGCCGGGCGTGCTGCGCGACGCGCTGGCCGACGCGCTGGCCGAGATGCGCGCCGGCGTTTCCCGAGCCGCGGCGATCAAGACCTTGGCCGAGCGTAGCAATAGTCCGCTGGCGCGTAATTGGGCAGCGGCCCTGGCGCAGGCAGAGGCGCTGGGGGCGAGCCTGGGGCCGGTCTTGCGCGCGCAGGCGGCGCAGTGCCGCAGCGACCGCCACACGCGGGCCGAGCAACTGGCGATGCAGGCGCCGGTGAAGATGCTGCTGCCGTTGATCGGTTGCATTTTCCCTTGCACATTCATCGTGCTGGCGTTTCCCATCGCGATGCAGTTGCTCCAGAGCGTGCAATGAGCCGCCCCACGGGATTGCGCCAAGGGCGCCTGCGGCTGGTGACGGTGCGGCGGTGGTGGGGGCGGATGCGCGGGTTGCTCGGGCGGAACCCGCCGGGGCCACGGACAGGGGTGATGCTGATTCCCTGTGCCGCGGTGCATACCTTCGGCATGCGTTATGCCATCGACGTGGCGTTCATCGGCCGGGAAGGCCGGGTAGTGCGGTTGTGCCCAGCGCTTGCGCCGTGGCGGGTGGCGCTATGCCTGCGCGCCGTCGCCGTTGTCGAGATGCGCGCTGGAACTATTGATGCCGAACACGGAGGTGTAGGCCGGATAGAAGCTGCAGTACAGGACGCCGCCCGCCGCAATGTTGAACGGAATCTGCAGTGTGCCGGCCATTTGCGGCGACAGGCCGATGGCAACCAGCAGCCCGGCGCACAGGTCGATGAACAAAAAGACCATGATCCAGCAGACGCCGTAAACCAGGAACGGCAGCTTGTTGCGCCAGCAGGCGATGCCGGAGAAGAACAGGGCCTGGGTCAGGCGCAAGCCGTGCCACGCGACCAGCACGGGTGCATGCCAGAACAGCGCCGCGATCACCACGTAGCAGATCGCAAACAACATCAGCGGCACCGCCATGGCTGACAGGATCGGTTCCATGCTTTTTTCGACCGAGGCAATGCGCATGCCTTCCATCATGGCGTCGGAGAAGGGCAGGAAGATGACCAGACCCATTACCAGGCAAAGGCCGGCATACAGCACGCCCATCAGGAATAGCTTGCGGAACACGCCCGGCTGCTTGAGGGGTTTACCCCACATGGAGGGCAGCATGACGCGGTCGGCCTCGACATGTTTGCATGCAGACAGTGTCATCAGCGTGATGATGGGCATCAGGGCCACGACGAGCATCGGGCCGACCGGCGGCGTGGCCGACGCAAAGACGACGAGCAGGCTGATGGCCATGGCCCAGGTGAACATGGCCAGGGGCTGCTTGCGGAACAGGCGGAAGCCGTCGCGGACCCAAAGCCAGCCGGACGTCGCGGGTAGAAATGCTGCTTGCATGGCTCTCTGAAGGGGAGATCTCTCAAAAAGGGGGCGCTATTCCCATTATGGGGGGCGTAGCGATTACGGCAAGA
>JAEYVD010000522.1 GCA_023432075.1 Pseudomonadota bacterium
GCGACAGCCGTCCGGGCGCCAACGACCTGAGCGTGGATCTGAACCACGATCCGCGTCTGGCGATCTTCCGCCAGACCGACAACGGCATTCCCATCCGCATGGCGATCTTCGCGGTGTTGCTGGGCGTCGAAGGCCTGGTGCAGCATTCGCTGCGCGATGTGACGTGGCAACATCCGTCGCACGTCGGTCCCGACGATTCGGTCTTCCACGGCCTGGATTGAGGCCAGACGCCCGTGGCGGCGCCGCGAAAGCGGTCCCGCCACGGGGAATTCAAGCATAATCCGCGCTGGTTTTACGGGCGAGTGCCGCTATCAGGCGCGCACGCCGTTCTTGGGCGGATGATCTTATGTCTTCGAGCAGTTCCGATGTTCCTCCTGCCGCGGCCACCGCCGATGCAGCCAGCGGCCAGGCGTGCTATCTCAGCGCCTCCAATGCGCAGGCCTGGGAGGCGGTCTATCAATCGGTCGATGCCAATACGCGCGGCCAAGTTGCGGCGCTGGTGTCCGACCATGCCGCGCAGCTGGTGGATGCCTTCTATTCCACCTTGCTTGCCGATGCCGAAGCCGGCCCGCGGCTCTCTCACGAAATCGTCTCGACCCGCCTGCACCGCGGCATGACGCATTGGCTGAAAGGCCTGCTCTGCGTGCGCGAGCAAGGCGATATCGACGTGCTGATGGCCACGCAGAAGAAGGTCGGCGAGGTTCACGCGCGCGTCCATATCCCGATCCATCTGGTGATGGCCGGCGCCCGCATCCTGAAAAACGAAATCGCGCAGCGCCTGCGCGCCGGCGGCCTGGAGGGTCAGGCGGCCTCGGTGGCAACGCAGTACGTGTGCAATCTGTTCGACCTGGCCATCGAACAGATGAGCCGCGCGTTCATGCGTGACATCAATCGGGGCGCCCGCAACGACGAGGCCTATCGCCTCTTTGCGTTGGGCCAGAACATTTCGACCGAACGCGAGCGGCAACGCGCCGCCTTGCTGGAATGGAGCCAGGCGGTGCTGATCGGCCTGCATTACCGCACGCCGGAGCAGGCGCTGCCGCGGCTGGCCGCCTCGGAGTTCGGACTCTGGCTGCAGCACAAGGGCGCGGTGCTGTTCGAAAGCGCGCCTGCGCTGCGGCAGATCGTCGAGGCCGTGGCGCGGCTGGATGACACGGTGCTGCCGGGGATGATGCAAAGCGCCAGTCAGGCGCCGGAATCGCTGCCCAATCAGGTGCGCGAACTGCAGGAGCTGGTGGCGCGCATCAAGCATCTGCTCAACGGCCTCTTTGACATGGTGGCCGAGATCGAAAGCGGCAGCGATCCGCTGACCAACGTGCTCAACCGGCGTTTCCTGCCGTCCGTCATCGGCCGCGAGATCTCGCTGGCGCAGCGTCAGCGGTCAAGTTTTTCGGTGCTGTTGCTGGACATCGATCACTTCAAGGCCATCAACGATGCGCACGGCCACGCGGGCGGGGACCAGATACTGCGCCAGTTTGCCGAAGTCGTGCATCAGACCTGTCGATCCAGCGACTTCGTGTTCCGCTATGGCGGCGAGGAGTTTCTTGTCGTGCTGGTGGACACGGGGCCGGGCGCTGCGCTGGCCGCCGCCGAAAAGCTCAACGCCGAGATTCGCCGGCATCGCTTCGTGATCGCCGAGGCCGGCGCGATGCATGTGACAGCCAGCATCGGCGTGGCGACCTTCGACGGCCATCCCGACTACGCCTACCTGATCGATCGCGCCGACAAGGCGCTGTACAAGGCCAAGCAGGCCGGCCGCGACCGCAGCGTCGAGGCATGAAGAAGGGCCGCTCGACAAGAGCGGCCCCTGGTGTTGCTGCCGGTTAAAGGCGGCTTAGATCTTCTTTTCGCCGCCCAGCGCTTCGACCAGTTCGGCCATCATCTTGGCCAGTTCGCCGGTCATCAGCATCATGTCGGAATCGAACTTTTCGTCGTCGTTCGCGGCCACGCCTTCGTTGCCTTCCTTCAGCACGTCCAGCGGCGCCACGCGCTTGACGTCCAGGCCTTCGGTCAGGACAAACGACACGCGGTCGGCCCACGTCATGGCCAGGCGGGTGCACTGCTTGCCCGACTGGATGTGACGGCGCACGTCGTCAGCGTCGATGGAGTGCTTTACGTAGCGGATCGCGGCGCCGCTTTCACCGGACGAGCGCAGTTCGGTGTCCTGGTCGATGGTGAAGTTGGTGGGCGCTTCGTCCTCGGCCAGCCAGCCGGTCATGGCGGAGGCCGGCGATTGGGCGACGTACAGGTTTTCCAGCGGGAAGGGATCGACGCACTTGGCGAGCAGGCCGATGACTTCGTCGGCCTTGGCCGAAGCGGCCGCGTCAATGACGAGCCAGTTGTTCTTCGGGTCGATCCACACGCGCGTGTCGCGATAGACGCTGAAGGCGCGCGGCAGGAGCTCGTCCGTGACGCGCTCCTTGATTTCCTTCATCTGCTTGCGGCCAGGCTTGTAGCCTTGCTGCTCTTCGATTTCCTGGGCGCGCGCCTTGGCGACCTGGTTGATGACGGTGCCCGGCAAGAGTTTCTTTTCAGCGCGCAGGCTGAGCAGGATCTGGCCGTTCACTTCGTGGGCCAGGCCGCCGTTCTCGCGCGGGGGCACCCAACCCAGGCTTTGCATTTCGAGGTTGTTGCCGGTCTGGTAGGCATGGCGCGCCAGCGTTTCTTCAAGCTGCTCGCCGGTCAGGGTCCAGGGCGAGGAGAGGCGGTAAATCTTGAGATTCTTGAACCACATGAGCGTCGGCCAAAAGGGTTGATTCTATACGACGCGGCGGCTTTGCCGAAGGGGGCAGGCACGCTGGCAACAGGCGACACGTTCTGTCACTGACAGGGGGCAGCCTATCCGGTAATGTCCCGCGCACCAACGTGAGATTGGAGTGAAAAGATGAAAATCATTGGCGCGATCCTCATTGTCCTGGGCGTGGTTGCCCTGGCCTATAAGGGCTTTAGCTATAAGTCCGAAGAAACGGTTCTGCAGATCGGATCTGTGAAGGCCACGGCGGAAACCGAGAAGTCGGTGCCCATCCCGACGTGGGCAGGCATTGCCGCGATCGTGGCGGGTGTGGTCGCCATCGGCGTGGGCATGCGTCGTTGATATGAGCCGGCCGCAAGGCCGGCCGTGCAGCATGAAGAGGGCGGTCGCGCTGCGGCCGCCCTTAGTCTTTTGCGGGCCGCCGCCGCGATTGTCGCGCCCACGGTTTTGCCGCCGCAAAAAAAGCGGCCCGGCTCAATAAAGAGTCGGGCCGGTACGGGAGCACGCAATGCCGCGTCATAAAAGGCTCGCGGGGAACGCGGCATTGGTGTCAGATCAGCAGCCCTGCAATCGTCTGACAGGGGGATCAATCGTCAGGCAATCTTGCGCAAGGCCGTAATCTGAGCGCTCAGTCTACTGGCGCAGGTCTGACATGGTCCTGAAAGTGCGGCACAAAAAAAAAGCTCCGCGAGGAGCTTTTGAAAGGCCGGGCAGGCGCAGCAGTCCCGCCCGGCGGGGGATGGTTTGTCAGGCGTTGATGTCGTTGTCCTTGGATTCGCGCACGAAGAGCGTGCCGACCACCAGGGTCATGACGGCGATGATGATCGGATACCACAGGCCGTCGTAGATGTTGCCGGTGGCCGCGACCACGGCGAATGCGACCGGAGGCAGGAAGCCGCCGAACCAGCCGTTGCCGATGTGGTAGGGCAGGCTCATCGACGTGTAGCGGATGCGCGTCGGGAACATCTCCACCAGCATGGCGGCGATCGGACCGTAGACCATGGTCACGTACAGCACCAGGATCGTCAGCAGCACCACGACCATCACGTTGTTGGTCTGGGCCGGATCGGCCTTGGCCGGGTAGCCGTGGCTGCGGATCGAGGCGGTCAGCGTCTTGTCGAGTTCGGCGACCTTGGCCTTGAACTCGGCCGGCGCCAGCGAACGGCCGTCGAACGAGGTGAACTCTTCATTGCCGATCTTGACGCGGGCCACGGAACCGGCCGGAGCCGCTTCGTTGCGGTAGTTCACCGAGTTGCGGGCCATGAACGACTTGATCACGTCGCAAGAGCTGGTGAACGAGGCCGTGCCCACGGGGTTGAACTGGAACGAGCAGGTGCTCGGATCCGCGATCACCGTGACCGGGGCGGTGGCTTGCGCCTTTTCAAGCGCCGGGTTGGCGAAGTGGGTCAGGCCCTGGAAGATCGGGAAGTAGGTCGCCGCGGCGATCAGGCAGCCCGCCATGATGATGGGTTTGCGGCCGATCCTGTCCGACAGCGCGCCGAAGATCACGAAGAAGGGCGTGCCGATCAAGAGGGCGATGGCGATCAGGATGTTGGCGGTGTTGGCGTCGACCTTCAGCGTCTGCGTCAGGAAGAACAGCGCGTAGAACTGGCCCGTGTACCAGACCACGGCCTGGCCGGCGGTCAGGCCCAGCAGCGCCAGCAGCACGACCTTCAGGTTCTTCCATTGGCCGAACGATTCGGCGATCGGCGCCTTCGAACCCTTGCCTTCTTCCTTCATGCGCTTGAAGGTGGGGGATTCATTCAGCTGCAGCCGGATCCAGACCGAGATGCCCAGCAGCACCACCGAGATCAGGAACGGAATGCGCCAGCCCCAGGCCTTGAAGTCGTCTTCGCCCATGACCGTGCGGATGCCCAGGATGATCAGCAGCGACAGGAACAGGCCCAGCGTCGCGGTGGTTTGAATCCAGGACGTGTAGAAGCCGCGGCGGCCGTGCGGCGCGTGTTCGGCGACGTAGGTCGCGGCGCCGCCGTATTCGCCGCCCAGCGCCAGGCCTTGCAAGAGGCGCAGAACGATCAGGATGGCGGGGGCGGCCAGGCCGATGCTGGCGTAGCTGGGCAGAATGCCGACGAGGAACGTGGACAGGCCCATGATCACGATCGTGACCAGGAAGGTGTATTTGCGTCCGACCAGGTCGCCCAGGCGGCCGAATACCAGCGCGCCAAAAGGCCGCACCGCGAAACCGGCGGCGAAGGCCAGCAGCGCGAAGATGAAGCCCGCGGTCGGGTTCACGCCGGAAAAGAAGTGTTGGGCAATGATGGCCGCGAGCGAGCCGTACAGGTAAAAGTCATACCACTCGAACACCGTGCCGAGCGAAGACGCGAAGATGACCTTGCGCTCCTCCTTGGTCATCGGACGCGGATCCGCGGATGGACCGCGGCCTGCCATGGTAGTTGTGCTCATGATGTCTCCTCGTTTTTTAGGCCGGCGGTTTTCCGCCGTGCTTGACCCTCCGCCGGCGCGGCCGACATCGAGCTAAGCGTCACATTGCGGGGCGACGCTGACGAGGTTCTGACGTGACCCTTACTCGAATCTTAAAATTGAAACAAATGGTAATCGTCCGGGGGAGGGCTAGGGATAGTCCTTAGCTCTCGGTGGGCTCGGGCGGGGGCGTGTAGAGGGGAAAAGCGACGCGGATGCGGGTGCCGGGCAGGTCCGAGTGCTCGGTGGGATGGTCGCTGATTTCGACGCTGGCCTGATGCTTTTGCGTGATCTCGCGCACGATGGCCAAGCCCAGGCCGCTGCCGTCGGAGGACGTGCCCAGCACGCGGTAGAAGCGGTCGAACACGCGCTCGCGTTCTTCGGGCGCAATGCCCGGTCCCGAGTCCTCGACCTCCAGGAGCCCCTCGCCGCCCGCCTGCAGCACGCGCACGGTGATATGGCCGCCGCGGGGCGTGTAGCGCAGGGCGTTGTCCACCAGGTTGTTCAGCAGTTCGGCCAGCAGCAGCGGATTGCCGTTGATCTCGACGGGGGTGTCCGACCCCTCGAAACCGAGGTCCGTGCTGAGCGACAGCGCCAGCGGCACCCAGTGCATGGTCTGCTCGTAGGCGATGGCGTTGATGTCCGTGCGGGTCAGGCCGATGGCGCTGGGGTTTTCGGCGCGCGCCAGCAGCAGCAGCTGATTGACGAGCCGGGTCGCCCGTTCAGAGCCGGTGACCAGTTGCCGCAGGCTGGACTGCATTTCCTCGGGGCTGGCGTCGCGCAGCGCCAATTCCGCTTGCGTGCGCAGTCCCGCGAGCGGGGTCTTCAACTGGTGCGCGGCGTCGGCCACGAAGCGGCGCTGCGCCTGCACGTTGGCGGACAGCCGGTCCAGCAGGTCGTTCATGGCCGCAACCAGCGGCGCGATCTCGGAGGGCGCGGCGCGCTCGTCGATGGGCGAAAGGTCGTCGGGGCGGCGCGCGCGCAGGCGCTGCTGCAGCGCATTCAAGGGCGCCACGCCCCGCGACAGCCCGAACCAGACGAGCAGCACGGCGATCGGCAGCACCACGAACTGCGGGATGATGACGCCCTTGATGATGTCGTTGGCCAATTGCGTGCGCTTCTCGACGGTCTCGGCCACGATGAGCAGCGC
>JAEYVD010000524.1 GCA_023432075.1 Pseudomonadota bacterium
GGCTGTACCTGGGAAACGACCCCCGATGGCCGCAACGGCTGGCTGTGGAAATTCCTGGACGCCGGTTACGACGTACTGGTCAGCGATGCGGTGGAACGGGGCCGTTCGTCATGGGCACGGTTCCCGCAGGTGTATCGCGAGGCGCCCGTCTTTCGCACGAAGCGCGAGGCCTGGACGACGTTTCGCATCGGACCTGTCTACGACCCGGACCCTGCGCGGCGCGAAGCCTATGCAGGGCAACAGTTTCCCACCGAGGCGTTCGACGCGTTCGCCAATCAATGGGTGCCGCGCTGGCCGGGCCATGAGTCCATGATCCTGGCGGCCTATGAAGCGTTGATCGACCGCGTGGGGCATTGCCATATCGTCGCCCACAGCCAGGGCGCGGGCTTTGCAGCCGAAATTGCGCGCCGCCGGCCACGCGCGGTGCGGCGGGTGGTGGGCGTGGAGCCTGGCGGTATGCCGCAAGCGGCGCCGCTTGAAGCGCTGCCGCCGCATCTTGTTGTGTGGGGCGACTTCATCGAAGCATCGGGCTCGCACTGGGTCGGCTACCGCCAGCAAGCCGAGCGTTATCTGGATGCCATACGGGGGTGCGCCGACGTATCGGTGCTGGACCTGCCCGCCAGCGGCGTCGCGGGCAATTCGCACCTGCCGATGATGGACCGCAATAGCGACGAGGTGTTCCAACGCGTCCTGAACTGGCTGCAAAGCTAAAGCAACACGAACGACAACAACAGGAGACAACCATGACCATTCGAACCCTTTCCAGCGCGGCGCTGCTGGGAGCCCTTGTGCTGGGAGGAACCAGCGCGGCGCATGCGCAGGCCTACCCCGCCCATCCCATCAAGCTCATCGTGGGCTACGCCCCGGCAGGCTCGGTGGATACGTTCGCTCGCATCATCGCCCCAGAGCTGGGCCGCGAGCTGGGCCAGACCGTCGTCATCGAAAACGTCGCGGGCGCCGGCGGCATCATCGGCGTCACGCGCGCCGTCAACGCCAAGCCCGACGGGTACACGGTACTGATGGGCATCGTCTCCGACGTCGTGATCGCGCCCATATTGCAATCGTCGGCCAAATACACCTACCGCGACCTGGCCGCCGTCGCGCCGCTGGGCACGAGCGGCGTCGGCGTGGTGGCGAACCCGAACCTGGGCGTGAAATCGTTCGGCGACCTGATTGCGCGCGCCAAGGCAAACCCGGGCAAGCTGACCTACGGCGCCACGGGTGTCGGCTCGCTGCCCGCCATCGCCATGGAGAGCTTCAAGCTCACCACCGGTACGGACATCACCTTCATTCCCTATGCAAGCGCCTCGAAGATCGCGACCGATGTCATCGGCGGGAACGTGGATATCGCGGTGTCCGGGTTGCCCGCCCTGCTTGAACTGATCAAAAGCGGGCGTGTGACGGGCGTGGGCGTCATGAGCCGCGACCGCGACATCGGCAACCCGGATTTGGCGTCGGCCAGTGAAACACCGGAACTCAAAGGGATGGACTACTACTTCTGGACCGGAATTTTCGCGCCGTCCAATACGCCGGAACCCATCGTCCAGACATTGAACGCCGCGTTCAGCCGTGTCATGGCCAAGCCGGAGATCCAGGCACGGTTCAAGGAATTGGGGGTGAAAGTCAGCCCGCCCACCTCGCCGTCCGCGTTTGGGCAGTTCGTGGCAAGCAGCGATGCGCAATGGCAAAAGCTGATCGAAGACGCGAAGATCCCGCGCCAGTAGGAGGAAGGGACAGAACAAAATGGCCCAAAGCTTTGTGAGCTTGGGGCCAGTTTGCTTGCGCCGGAATGTGAACTCGTTAATGCCCTGGGAGATCAGGGTGGACCATCAGCGCCGCCTGGCGCAGACGGAGCAGGCAGTCTCGCATTTTCGCCAGCAAGTTGGCCAACACGCCGAATCAAGCGCCTGGAATCACTACCCGCACAACGGTGAGCCGATCACGAAGATCCGAGCCCGCTTGAACCAACACTATGGCTTGCCAGCTCGGGGCGTGGATACGGTCATGCATGAGCTGCCGTTGAGCCTAAAGGTCCACGGCATGATCCACAATAACTACGAGAGTGCAGAGGGCTCGCACTATTATGAGTTCTGGGCCGTCGCTGACGTAACGCGCGTGTTCAAGAAGTTCGTGGGCGAGTGCACGCAGGAGACCGCCTAATTCGCCTCGCATCCGATGATCGCTGACCGCTTCAAGCTGCGAAGCGCCCAAGGGGAGGCCGCATGAAACAGCCGGAGGTTTGGAGCAATGGAGAGAATTTACTTACCCTGCCGGCGGTGAAGGCGCGTGTCTGCATGGGGAAGACCAAAATATGCGAACAGATCAAGGCCGGAGCATTCCCTGCACACATCGAGAACAGACAGACGTCGCTCTGGATCGAGTCTGGCGTGCAAGCGTGGGTCCAACGGCAAATTAAGCAGCAACGACGTTCCCCTCCTTAAACCTGCGGGACAGCCCGCCTATACGGCATAATTCGTTACAGAGGAGGGTAACGATTGTGACAATACCAAAACGGCTGGCCATCGCATTTTTAGCCTTGATATGTCTGGCGTTGACACCGGGTGCCCAGGCCAAGAATTGCAAGACAGGGCAACCATGCGGCAACTCGTGCATATCATGGAGCAAAACCTGCCGCGTCGGGTCCAGCGGTAGCACCTCTTACACCACCCCACGCTCAACTGCCCCCGCACCCGCGCCCCAAATCTCTACACCGCCGAAATCTACAATTGCGCCGGCGGTAGCAGCGCCCCCGGTGATCAGCAAGCTACCCGCAGGTTCATCAAAAGCCACACGCACCATGCGGGTGGACGGCGCAGCCTTCGAGTGGCCAGCGTTTGAAGCTCCAGTAATTGCTCATATCAAAGCCGGCACCGTGGTTCCAATCCATCGGACGCACGGTCAATGGGTAAGAATATCGCCGGATTCAGCGTCTACACATCAATGGGTGCATGATGCGGTATTGCTCAAGTAGCTCTAGCGCCGCCACGGTTGCAACCTCGCTGGAGGTGAACTGCTCCGTTCACTAGAACGCCTACGAGTGTTTCGAGCGCTGCTCTAATGGGCTGGAGTATCCAGATCGAGAATGTAAGGTTGCCCCATGGAGTGAAAATAAAAAAGCCGTTAGTGGACACTATCACTAACGGCTTTTCATTTATTGGTCGGGGCGGTGGGATTCGAACTCACGACCCTCTGCTCCCAAATTAGAAACGCACGAACACCAGCGAACGCCAGCGAACGAATAACCGATTGATTTATAAGGCTTTCCACGAATTTCCTTGTTTGTCGACGTTCGCTAACGTACGCTGACAGCCGCAAAAATGTTGTCCCATATGTTGTCCCATATGGCGGTTGGAACAGAAGAACGGAGAAATTTGAGGAACTATGACGAGATACCCGAAACGCGGAAAAGGTGCGCGGTGGACCGTCAAGGAACTGGAAGCGGTGCCGGCGGAATGGGCCGGCGATCACCTGGCCGATGGAGACGGCCTGACTGGGGAGATCCGGATCCAGCGCGGCACAATGGCCGTGGTGTGGCGATATGCCTATCGCTTGGGCGACAAGGTCAAGAGATTCTACTGCGGCTCATGGCCGGAGCGCACACTCGATGAGATCCGCACCGCTAGGAACAAAGCGCGGGCGGACATTAAGGC
>JAEYVD010000412.1 GCA_023432075.1 Pseudomonadota bacterium
GGCCAGCCGTATCCCATTTCGGCGGCGCACGGCGACGGCATCGTGGATCTCATCGAGCTGGCGCTCAAGGATCTGGCCGAGCCGCCCGTCGAAGAAGAACCGGTCGAAGAAGGCGAGCACGATCACCGCATCAAGCTGGCGATCGTGGGCCGTCCCAACGTAGGCAAGTCCACGCTCATCAATACGCTCATGGGCGAAGAGCGCGTGATCGCGTTCGACATGCCGGGCACGACGCGCGACGCCATCGAAATCGATTTCGAGCGCGACGGGCGCCGCTACACGCTGATCGACACGGCCGGGCTGCGCAAGCGCGGCAAGGTGTTCGAGGCAGTCGAAAAGTTCTCCGTCATCAAGACCTTGCAGGCCATCGAGGCCAGCAACGTCGTGCTGCTCATGCTCGACGCGCAAACCGAAATCTCCGAGCAGGACGCGCACATCGCCGGGTTCGTGCTGGAAACCGGCCGAGCCGTGGTCGTGGCCGTCAACAAGTGGGACGGCCTGGACGGCGAAGAAAAGGAACGCATCGAGCGCGAGTTCAACCGCAAGCTGCGCTTCCTGTCGTTCGCGCGCGTGCACACGATCTCGGCGCTGCGCGGGCAGGGCATCAAGCCCCTGCTCAAGTCCATCAATGCCGCCCATGCCGCGGCCTTTGCCAAACTGTCCACGCCCAAGCTCACGCGCGAGCTGCAGGCCGCTGTCGAACAGCAGCCGCCTCCGCGCAAGGGCATCTTCCGTCCCAAGATGCGCTACGCGCACCAGGGCGGACAGAACCCGCCGCTGGTCGTCATTCACGGCAACGCGCTGGACGCCATTCCCGATTCGTACCGCCGCTACCTCGAAACGCGTTTCCGCAATGCATTCGACTTGGCCGGCACGCCGCTGCGTATCGAATTCAAGTCCTCGCACAACCCTTACGCGCAGGAAAGCTGATCCATGAGCCGCTTCTGGAGTCCCGTCGTCGGGACGCTCAGTCCCTATGTGCCGGGCGAGCAGCCCAAGCTTCAGAATCTGGTCAAGCTGAACACCAACGAGCACCCTTACGGGCCGTCGCCCAAGGTGCTCGATGCGATCCGCGCCGCTTGCGACGATACGCTCAAGCTCTATCCGGACCCTTCCTCGGACCGCCTGCGCGAGGCCATCGCCGCCGCGGTCGGCGCGCAGCCGCAGCAGGTGTTCGTGGGCAATGGGTCGGACGAGGTCCTGGCGCATGCGTTTCTGGCCCTGCTCAAGCATGACCGCCCGCTGCGCTTTCCGGACATCACGTACAGCTTCTATCCCGTGTACTGCGGCCTGTACGGCATCGAATTCGAAACGATGCCGCTCACCGCGGACTTTTGCATCGACGTCGAAGACTACCTGCCCGCGCGCCACGGTCAGGCGGGCGCCATCATCTTCCCGAATCCCAACGCGCCCACCGGCCGGGCGCTCAGCGCCGCCGAGGTCGAACGCATCGTGGCCGGCAATCCGGACACGGTCGTTGTCGTGGACGAGGCGTATGTGGATTTCGGCGCCGAATCGGTGATCCCGCTGGTCTCGCGCTACGACAACCTGCTGGTGGTGCAGACCCTTTCAAAGTCGCGTTCGCTCGCGGGCCTGCGGGTAGGCTTTGCCGTGGGCAGCGCCGCGCTGATCGATGGGCTTGAGCGGGTAAAGAACAGTTTCAACTCCTACCCCATCGATCGTTTGGCATCCGCCGGTGCAGTAGCGGCGCTGGAAGATACGGAGTACTTTGAGCAGACCCGCAAAGCCGTGATCGACACGCGGTCCCGCATGACCGCAGGGTTGCAGGCGCTGGGCTTCGCGGTGCTGCCTTCAGCGGCGAACTTCGTGTTCGCGCGCCATCAGTCAAAGGACGCCGCGACGCTTGCCGCCGCCCTGCGCGAGCGCAGCATCATCGTGCGTCATTTCCGTCATGCGCGGATCGATCAATTCCTGCGCATCACGGTGGGTACCGAAGCCCAGTGCGATCTGCTTCTGCAAGCGCTCGAGAAGATCCTGAAGGCGTGATTTTCAGAGGCATTTCAGCTGGAAAACTCTGGTCTCATTTTTGCTTCCCGGCCAAGTAGCACGGGCCGGGAAAACCCTGTAGAGTACGTGTTTCGGCGTGCACCACCAGTACAAAAAGCGCGTCATTACTCAATAACAAACAAATGGAGCCTGGCCAATGAGCAATAAAGGGCAAACTCTGCAAGATCCGTTCCTCAACACGCTGCGCAAGGATCATGTGCCCGTGTCGATCTACCTCGTGAACGGCATCAAGCTTCAAGGGCAAATCGAATCCTTCGACCAATACGTGGTGCTGCTGCGCAATACGGTCACCCAGATGGTTTACAAGCACGCCATTTCGACTGTCGTTCCCGCGCGCGCCGTCAACTTTCAAGTGGAAGTCCCTGCTGAGTAATCTCGCTCCAGCTTTACCTTTTATTGCCCGCCAGACGGTTCTCGTCGGCGGGCATTTTCGCTTTGGCTCGAATATGGTGCATGTATGCGCGCTTTGATCATCAGCGTGGATCTCGGTGATCCCGACTTCACGGCTCACGCCGAGGAATTCGCCATGCTGGCCAAGGGCGCGGGCGCCGAAATCGTCGGCACCCTGACGGCCCGCCGCGATCGTCCCGACGCCAAGTTCTTCATCGGCTCCGGCAAGGCCGACGAGGGCGTCGCGATGGCGCAGGCGCTGCTTGCCGACATCATCCTTTTCGACCAGCCGCTTTCGCCAGCCCAGCAGCGCAACCTCGAACGCGCCTTCAACCTGCGCGTGGTGGATCGCGTTGCCCTCATCCTGGACATCTTCGCGCTGCGTGCAAAGAGCCACGAAGGCAAGCTGCAGGTCGAACTGGCCCAGCTTCAGCATCTGGCGACGCGCCTGACGCGCATGTGGAGTCACCTGGAACGGCAGCGCGGCGGCATCGGGATGCGCGGGCCAGGTGAATCCCAGCTTGAAATGGACCGCCGCATGATCGGCGCCAAGGTCAAGACCCTGCGTGAACGGCTCGACAAGGTCGAACGCCAGCGCATCACCCAACGGCGCGCCCGCGCGCGGGGCGGTGCGTTGTCGGTGTCGCTGGTGGGTTACACCAACGCCGGCAAGTCGACGCTGTTCAACGCGCTGACCCGCGCGGACGCGTACGCGGCCGACCAGTTGTTCGCCACGCTGGACACGACGACCCGCCGCATCTGGATCGAAGGCGCCGGATCGGTGGTGGTGTCGGACACCGTGGGCTTCATCCGCGACCTGCCGCATAACCTGATTGCCGCCTTCCGCGCCACGCTCGAAGAAACCGTGCACGCGGATCTGCTGCTGCATGTGGTGGACTCGGCCAGCCCGCAGCGGGATGAGCAGATTTTCGAAGTCAACAAGGTCCTCGCCGAAATAGGCGCTGCCGCGATTCCAACCATTCTGGTATACAACAAGATCGACCGGGCGGGCCTGGACCCGCGGGTGGAGCGCGATGCACATGGTACGATTGCGCGAGTATTTGTAAGCGCCACCGAGCGCGCCGGTTTGGATGCGTTGCGCGGGGCAATTGCGGAGACCGGACAGATTGTGGGAAACAATGCCGCGAATTATCAAACTCTTCAATCTGAATGACCCCGGCTGGGGTCGCGGAAACAACAATGGCTCCGAGCCGCCGCCTAAGCGGCCTCAAGGCAATGGAGACGGCCCTCCCGACCTGGACGAGGTCTGGCGCGATTTCAATAATCGCATCGGCAACCTGTTCGGGCGCAAGGGCGGGGGCGGCAACAACCGGCCCGGCAATCGTGGCGGCATGACGCCGCCATCCCCGCGTGGCACACGCATCGGCCTGGGCGTCATTGCCCTGGTCGCGGCGGGCATCTGGCTGGCCAGCGGCTTCTATATCGTGCAAGAAGGCCAGGTCGCGGTCGTGACCCAATTCGGCAAATACAAGAGCACGTCGCAAGCCGGTTTCCAGTGGCGCCTGCCGTATCCCATTCAAAGCCATGAAATCGTCAACGTGTCGCAACTGCGCACGTTCGAAGTCGGTTTCCGTGGCGGCGCGCGCAACAAGGTCCTGCCCGAAGCGCTGATGCTCACGACGGACGAGAACATCGTCGATATGCAGTTCGTCGTTCAGTACCGCCTGCGTGCAGACGGCGCGCCCGACTATCTCTTCAAGACGCGCGACCCGGACGAATCCGTGCGCCAGGCGTCGGAAACGGCCATGCGCGAAGTCGTGGGCAAGCAGTCGATGGACTTCGTGCTGTACGAAGGCCGTACGACGGTGGCCTCGCAGGTCCAGGCGCTGATGCAGCAGATTCTCGACCGCTACAAGACGGGCGTGCAGGTCAGCACCGTCGCCATCCAGAACGTGCAGCCGCCTGAGCAGGTCCAGGCCGCGTTCGACGACGCCGTGAAGGCCGGTCAGGATCGCGAGCGCCAGATCAACGAAGGCCAGGCCTACGCCAACCAGGTCGTGCCGCTGGCCAGTGGTCAGGCTTCGCGCATGACGGAGCAGGCCGAAGGCTACAAGGCCAAGGTCGTCGGCGATGCGCAAGGTAATACCTCGCGCTTCACCAGCATCCTGGGCGAATACGAAAAGTCTCCCCAAGTCATGCGTCAGCGCATGTACCTGGAAAGCATGCAGGACATCTTCACCCGCGCCAGCAAGGTCATGGTTGACACCAAGAGCAACAACAACATGTTGTATCTGCCCTTGGACAAGATCATGCATCTCGCCGCTCAGGACGCAGGCAAGTCCAATATCGGCAGCTCCGGCTCGCCGGTGGCCAACCCGCCTGTCCAGCAGCCTTCGCGCGGTTCGGCCGCGCCGGTGCCGCAGCCTTCCGGCAGCAGCAATAGCAACACGCTGCCCCGCGACCGTATGTCGCGCTAATCCGGAGGAGTCCTGAACATGAATCGTCTTATGCCCATCCTGGTCGGCCTGCTCATCGTGCTGGCCCTCCTTTCCTCCAGCGTTTTCGTGGTCCGCGAGCGCGACTATGCCCTGGTGTTCTCGCTGGGTGAGGTCCGCCGCGTCATCAGTGAGCCTGGCCTGTACTTCAAGGTTCCGCCGCCTTTCCAGAATGTCGTCACGCTCGACAAGCGCATTCTGACCATCGAAACCAACGAAGCCGAGCGCATCCAGACTTCCGAAAAGAAGAACCTGCTGATCGACTCTTACGTCAAGTGGCGCATTGCGGATCCCCGTCTGTTCTACGTGACGTTCGGCGGCAATGAGCGTGCGGCGCAAGAGCGCCTGCAAGCGCAGATCCGCGACGCCCTGAACGCATCGGTCAACGTGCGTACGGTGCGCGACGTGGTCTCGACCGAACGCGACAAGATCATGACGGAAATCCTGGACAACGTCGCCAAGCGCGCCGAGCCGCTGGGCGTGCAGATCGTCGATGTGCGTCTGCGCCGCATTGAGTTCGCGCCGGAAATTTCCGAGTCGGTGTACCGCCGCATGGAAGCCGAGCGTACGCGTGTGGCGAACGAGCTTCGCTCGATCGGCGCCGCCGAAGGCGAGAAGATCCGCGCTGAAGCCGACCGCCAGCGTGAGGTCATCGTGGCTCAGGCGTACGCCAAGGCCCAAGGCATTATGGGTGAAGGCGACGCCGCCGCGGCAGCCATCTACGCCCAGGCCTACGGCAAGAACCCGGACTTCTACACCTACTACAAGAGCCTGGAAGCCTATCGCGCCTCGTTCTCCAAGCCGGGCGATGTGCTGGTGGTGGACCCCAGCTCCAGCTTCTTCCAGTTCATGAAGGATCCGGCGGGCGCCGCCCTGGAGCCCGTCACCGTGCCCGCCAAGTAAGCTTCCGCGGTTGGCACGAACGAAAAGCCCCTTGGCCTGCCAAGGGGCTTTTCTGCTTCTGCCGGAGGCTCCCTTGCCGGTATCGGGGACGCTGCGAGGCACTGATCATGCCCGTCCGTCCGGGTGGCGCTCGCCGCCGAACCATGTACAATACCGCGTAAGCTAGAAAACATTCCGCAGCGGCTGAGCGGGCTTACGCCCCTCAGCCGCTTTTCGTTTGGGCGACGCCCACGCATCACTTGGCGTTATTCAGGTAAACACATTCATGGGTAACTGGCTGCTGCCCGAAAGCCTTGCCGACGTACTTCCGGCAGAGGCCCGGCGCATCGAGGAACTGCGCCGCGAACTTCTCGATCTTTACCGTACTTACGGGTTCGAGCTGGTCGCGCCGCCCCTGGTCGAGTACATCGATTCATTGCTGTCGGGCACCGGCAGCGATCTGGATCTGCGCACCTGCAAGCTGATTGACCAGCTTTCGGGCCGCACGCTGGGCGTGCGCGCGGACATGACTCCCCAGGTCACGCGCATTGA
>JAEYVD010000607.1 GCA_023432075.1 Pseudomonadota bacterium
GCTTCGATCCCTCGGTGGCGGACATTCCGCACATCATGCAAGGCGAAGCCGGCGGGCCGTCGGAGAACGTCAAGGTCTACGATCTGGATACGCGGCGCGGCATCGACGCCGAACTGGTGGACCGGTCGATCGGATTCATGCGCAAGCACGCCGAGGCGGCGCGCCCGTTCTTCCTGTATCTGCCGCTGGTGCATCTGCACTTTCCCACCCTGCCGCACCCCGACTTTGCCGGGCGCACGGGCGCGGGCGACTTCGCGGACTCCATGGTCGAAATGGACCATCGCGTCGGCCAGATCGTGCAAGCCGTGGACGCGCTGAACCTGCGCGAGGACACCGTGTTCATCTTTTGCAGCGACAACGGCCCTGAATACCGCAAGCCGTACCGCGGCACGGCGGGCCCCTGGAGCGGCACCTACCATACCGCTATGGAAGGCAGCCTGCGCGTGCCCTTCATCATCCGCTGGCCCGGCCGCGTGCAGCCGGGCCAGGTATCCAACGAGATGGTCCACGTGACCGATCTGTACACCACGCTGTCCCGCATCGGCGGCGCCGACATTCCGCAGGACCGGCCCATCGACGGCATCGACCAGACCGACTTCTTTACCGGCGCCAGCCCGAAATCCCTGCGCGAGGGATTCCTGTTCTACATCAAGGGCGATCTGCGCGCCGTGAAATGGCGCGACTGGAAGTTGCACTTCTACTGGGAGCCCGAGGTCAACGAGGGCAAGGGCAAACTGGAATCCCCGTATCTATTCAATCTGATCCAGGACCCCAAAGAGGAAAGCGACATTCTCATCTTCAATACGTGGGTGCTCGGCCCCATCCTGAAAATGGTGCAGGCGTTCAACCAATCGTGCGCCGAGCATCCCAACACGCCGCCCGGCAAGCGGGATCCCGGCTGAGCGCCAGACGAATCACCGATAGCAGAAATCAAGGGGAAAACATGAAATTCGCTATCCAAGGCTGCGCGATGCTGCTGAGCATCGCCCGGCCCGCCGCGGCCGCCACGGCGGCCGACAGTAATTCTCAATGGCCGGCCAAACAGATCACGTGGGTGGTGGGCTTCGTGCCCGGCGGCACCGCGGACGTGCTGACCCGCATCGCGGCGCAGGAGCTGGCGCGCCAGACCGGCCTGAACGTCATCGTGGAGAACCGTCCGGGGGCCTCGGGTGCGATCGCGCTTCAACTGGTCGCGCGCAGCAAGGCCGCCGACGGCTATCTGCTCACGGTGCCGGGCCCCCTCGTCTACCCGACGCCGCAACCCGAAATCGGCCGCGAGCTGGCCCCCGTGATGCTGATGGCGCAAGGCCCCATGGTGATCGTCGGCCCCGCCCGCAACGCCAAGAACAGCCTGCAGGACGTGCTGGCCGATGCCCGCCGTCAGCCCGATGCCTGGAGCTATGGCAGCTCGGGCAACGGCACCTCGCAGAATCTGGCGGGCGAACTGCTGAACCAATACGCCGGCACCCGCATCGTGCATGTGCCATACAAGGGCGGCGGTCAGGCGGTGGCAGACGTTGCCGGCGGACAGATTCCGCTGGCCATCCTGGGATCCGCGCCGGTCATGCCGCAGATCAAGTCCGGCGCACTGAAGGCTTACGCCGTGACGACGCCCTATCGCCTGGACAGCCTGCCCGGCGTACCGACGGTGGAGGAATCAGGGTTCAAGGGCTACGCCGCGACGCAATGGTTTTCTGTGGCGGCCAGCAATGCCATCACGAGCGAACAGCTTGAACCCATCAACGCCGCGCTGCGCGCCGCCGTCGCCACGCCCGCGTTCAAGTCGGCGGTCGACAACGCCGGCATGCTGGCCGGCGGCGGGTCGCGGGAAGACCTGCTGAAGTTCATCCAGGCGGACAACGCCAAATGGAAGGCCCTGATCGACAGCGGCGCGGTGAAACTGGCGAACTGAGCGGCGTGGCGCCTGAAATGGGCTAAGGTGTCGCCCTGCCAGAATTCGCAGCGTTTCAACCTTATCCGCCGCTCACCATGACGCCACACCTTTCATCCGCCCACCCCGTCGCCGTCGACCCCGACCTGATTGGCGAATATCCCGCCTTGACCAAGTCCGGCGGCGGCTATTTCTATGACGACGTGCTGGAATACCGCGTCTGGGTGCATCCGCACGCGGGCGCGGAAGACCTGCATGAAGGCGACGATTACTACTACGCCTTCGCCACCTTCGAAGACGCCTCGGCGTTTTCGCAAGACACGCCCGGCGCCGAGCAGCCCTTGGTGCTGGTGCGCCAGCGCGAGTCAATCAACGAGCCCACGCCGGGCGTCTTTGAACACCATGCCGAGGAACGCCTGACCGAATGGCGTGTGGAATGGTTGGCGGACAGCAAGCGGACCGAGTCGTCGATCCGCGACTTCCTGGAAAGCCACGGCCACTGACGCCCCGGGGCGCCTGTCAGCTCATGTACACGCCGCCATTGATGGCGTAGTTGGCGCCCGTGACAAACGCCGCCTCGTCCGAGGCCAGCCACGCGCACAGCCCGGCCAGATCCTGCGCGGTGCCCAGCCTGCCGACCGGCACGCTTTCGACGATGCGGTCCAGCAGCGCGGGCGGGAAGGCGCGGACGGTGTCGTCGGCGATGAAACCCGGCGACACCAGGTTCACCGTCACGCCGCGCGCCGCGACCTCCTGCGCGAGCGAACGGGTGAAGCCGATGACGGCGCCCTTGGCGGTCGCGTAGTTGATCTGGCCGATCTGGCCTTTTTCGGCCGCCACCGATCCGATGTTGATGATCCGCCCCCAGCCTCGGTCCGCCATGCTGTCGACGACCTGCTTGGTGCTGTTAAAGAGCGTGTCCAGATTGCTGCGCAGGACGGCCGACCAGTCGGCGTGGCTCATCTGCCGAAAGCGCATGTCCAGCATGGATCCCGCGTTGTTGACCAGCACGTCGATCTCGCCGACCTCGCGCCGGACCTTGGCGAACGCGGCCTCGGTCGAAGCCCAGTCGGTGGCGTCGCCTTCCGACGCGATGAAGTCGTAGCCCAGCGACTTCTGTTCCTTCAGCCAGTGGTCTTTGCGGGATGAGCGCGGACCGCAGCCGGCCACCACGCGATGGCCGGCGCGGTGCAGCGCCTGGCAGATCGCGGTGCCGGTATGGCCCATGCCGCTGGTGACGTAGGCAATGCGCAAAGCCATGGTGCTTCCTTTGAATGTCGTGCGGCAGGCGCCGCGGGAATCAGGCGCCGGCGCCGATCAGCGGGAACAGGCCGAACGCCAGGGCGGCCGCCAGCATCACCAGGCAGACCATCGTGGCCCACTTCAGCGAATAGCGCTGGTGATCGCCGAATTCCACCCCGGCCAGGCCGACGAGCAGGTAGGTCGACGGCACGAGCGGGCTGAGCAGGTGGACGGGCTGGCCGATCAGGGAGGCGCGCGCCATTTCTACGGGCGAGATGCCGTAGCCCTGCGCCGCTTCGCTCAGGATGGGCAGCACGCCGAAGTAGAAGGCATCGTTGGACATGAAGAACGTGAACGGCAGGCTGACCAGCGCGGTGATGCCCGCCAGGTACGGTCCCAGCGCGTCGGGAATCACGGCGAGCAGGCTGCGCGACATGGCTTCGACCATGCCGGTGCCCGACAGGATGCCGGTGAAGATGCCCGCCGCGAAGATCAGCGACACCACCGACAGCACGTTGCCGGCATGCTGCGCCACGCGGCGGCGCTGCTCGGCCAGGTTCGGGTAGTTGATGATGAGCGCAACCGCGAACGCAATCATGAACAGCACGGGCAGCGGCAGCACGCCCAGCACCAGGCTCACCATCAGCGCCAGCGTCAGGCCCGCGTTTACCCACAGCAGCTTCGGACGGCGCAGATCGTGATCCACTTCGATCTCGGGCAGGTTCTTGGGGCCGTCCTCGTCGTAACCGGCGTGCAGGGACGCGCCATCGGGCAGCGACAGCACACCGAGGCGGCGGCGCTCGCGCAGGCCCAGGAAGAACGCCAGGATCAGGATCGCCACGATCGCCACGCCCATCACCGGCACCAGCGGCACGAAGATGTCGCCCGCGTCCACATGCAGGGCGCTGGCCGCCCGCGCGGTCGGGCCGCCCCATGGCGTCAGGTTCATGACGCCGCTGGCCAACATCGCCAGGCAGGTCATGGACAGCGCGTTCATCTTCAGACGCCGGTACAGCGGCAGCATCGACGCCACCACGATCATGTAGGTGGTCGACCCGTCCCCGTCCAGCGAGATCACCAGCGCCAGCACGGTCGTGCCCACCACGATCTTGAGCGGATCGCCCTTCACCGCGCGCAGGATGCGTCCGACGATGGGGTCGAATAGGCCCGCGTCGATCATCACGCCGAAGTACAGAATCGCGAACATCAGCATCACGCCGGTCGGCGCAATCTTGCGGATGCCGTCCAGCATCATCTTGTCGATGCCGCCGCCAAAGCCGCCCAGCAGCGCGAAGATAATGGGGACAAGGATGAGGGCGACCAGCGGCGAAAGGCGCTTGGTCATGATCAGCGTCATGAACGTGATCACCATGCCGAAGCCAAGCAGGGTCAGAAGCATGAGGGTTATCTCCAGCTAGTCGTTGTTATGTG